>NZ_JAKUFF010000044.1:0-39816 GCF_022663305.1 Bacillus cereus group sp. BfR-BA-01408
GTCGTTGTTGTGGATGAACTTGCACATAGTAATATTCCCAGCTCTAAAAATAAGAAGCGTTATATGGATGTACAAGAATTGTTAGAGGCTGGTATATCCGTATTGTCAGCGTTTAATATTCAACATTTAGAAAGTGTTCATGATATTGTAGCTCAAATTACAAATGTAAAAGTAAGAGAACGAATTCCAGATTTTATTTTACAAAAAGCAAATGAAATTCAGCTTGTCGATGCAACGCCCGAAGTACTTCGGAAGAGGTTAATAGACGGAAAGATATATAAAGAAGAAAAAATTCAGCAAAGCTTACAAAATTTCTTTACGCTTAATAATTTAGGAGCACTCAGGGAATTATCGCTTCGTGAAGTCGCTGACGATATGGACGAGAAAATTAGTCAAACAGTGATAGAACCAATTGGCGTGAAAGAAAAAATTCTCGTTTGTGTACAGTACAGTTCAACAGCAGAGAAATTAATAAGACGGGGCTGGCGCATGGCTGATCGGTTAAACGCTGAATTGTATGTATTAAATGTTGAAAGAGAAAATATAGATTCTCTTTCAGCTGGAAAAAAGCAGACGATTGAAGAGTGGAAGGCGCTCACGAATCAATTTGATGCAAGTTTTGTATTAGAAGAAGCAAAAGGAAGAAAGCCAGCGGATGTTATTATTGAAGTTGCAAAAAGATTACAAGTAACGCAAATTTTACTTGGGCAATCAGCGAGAACGCGATGGGAAGAAATTCGAAAAGGTTCGATTGTGAATGAAATTATGAGACAGACGAAGCATATTGATATTCATATTGTTGCGGATCAACGAGTTTAAAATAGAGACCATCTGTAGGTCTCTATTTTGCTTTTTGTATGGCAGGGAATCGTAGCATTTTCATTGCATATAAGATTATGAGTAGAAACATAATTGCACCTATGAAGAAAATCCAAAAGTAATTTTGATTAAATAAAAGAAATCCACCTATAAGTGGCCCTGTTCCCATACCAAGATAGCGGATGAAGTTGTACATACCGATAGCAGTTGCGCGTTCTTGTATGAATTCTTCCGTTAATAAAGTAGTGTGAGTTGGCATAGAAAGTCCCATACTAAAACCGTACAATGATGTAACGATAATGATAAATGGGATATTAATGCTATATGTGAAAGAGAATAAAGTGACACATATAATATTGAAGAAACTAGTAATGAATAAAGTTTGCTTTGTTGTGAGGCGCTTTTGCAAAAACTTGTAGCAATAACTTCCTAACATAATAGAAAGGGACATCGGTACAAACATAAGACCAATTTCACTTGCAGTTAAGTGAAATAAATTTGTTAAAATGCTCGGTAAAAAAACGAGGAAGCAAAAGTAAATACAAAATTGAATAAAGCCAATAAGAGTAATAGAAAATCCAGTTTTATTTTTTAAGATAAACCAGTAATTCTTTTTGGATTGCGGTTGCTTACTTACAGTTGGTTTTGTTTCTGGAAGTAGTGAAATGTTTATTATTAATAAGAGAATGCCAAGTATAGATAAAAAGAGAAATACGGATACATGGCCGTTTATACTGCCGAGATAACCACCAATGAGGGGGCCAATCGCAGGTGCAAGAGCAAGTAACATTTGATAAAGGCTCATTGCTTCTCCTCGTTCTTTTCCTTCAAACAAATCACCAATAATCGTTGCTGAAACTACAGGTATAGCCGCTATTCCTATAGCTTGAACAGCTCTAAAAAAGAGAAATAAATAAATGTTTGCCGAAAAAGCACATCCGATTGAACCAATTGTACTAATGACTAAACTAGGGATAAGGACAGATTTTCTCCCTTTTGTATCAATTAAAGGTCCATATACGAGCTGCATAATTGCAAGAATGAATGTGAAAAGTGAAACTGTGACATTTACAAGATAAGGAGAAGTATGAAAAGAACCTTGAATCATGGGCAAGATAGGTGTGTAAATATTTTGAGCGAAGGAACCGAGTAAGGCACTAATACAGACAACATATAAAATGAAATGTAGTTTGGATTTTTTCATTGTGTTAACCTCCTTCTTTTTTAGTTTCCTTGGAAACTAAATTTGTTTTAACATGTTTTTCTAACTTGTAAATATGAAAAAATAATTTTAAAATGGTATATAGTTAAATCGTTTCTTTGGAAACTTAGGGGGCGAATAGATTGGATTATACAACGAAACAAATGGAAATACTTTCGGACATTCGTACACTTTTGCATAAAAGAGAAGAACATTTGAAAGGACAAAATGAGAAGTTTCTTCGTGAGACAGGTGTAAGTGGTATGTCTTTATCTGAGTTACATGTAATCGAGTGTATCGGGAAAAATGGTCTGATGAATGTAACTGCTATTACGATAGAAATGGGAATGACGAAGGGCGCCATCTCTAAAGTTTGTACAAAGTTGTTCCAAAAGAAATTCGTTGAGAAGATGCAAATGTTAGACAATCAAAAAGAAATTTTCTTCCGCTTAACGGAAAGCGGAAATGAAATATATAAAGCTCATGATAAATTGCATAAACAAGCTGAAGAAAAGTGGCTGTTACTTTTAGATAGATATACGAAAGAAGAACAAGATTTTATTCAAAGGTTCGTCAAGGATGTTTCCGATCATTTGGAAATATAATTGGAAGAAAAAATTCCGTTTTCTCAAGTCTTTTAAATATAATTTCTGAAAGAACTCATATATAATAGAAACAGATACTTAACATAGTGAATAATTAAAGGGTCAATATATATAGAGGAGAGAGTAACATGCTTGAAAATACAGGGTTAGTATTAGAAGGCGGCGGTATGCGTGGTGTATATACGGGTGGGATATTAGAATACTTTATGGAACAAGATTTATATTTTCCATATGTAATCGGTGTATCAGCTGGTGCTTGTCATGCAGCGTCGTATCTTTCCAGACAAAGAAATAGAAATAAAACAGTAAATATTGATTATGCATCACATCCGAAATATTTATCGTATAAAAACTTATGGAGAAAACGTCAGCTATTTGATATGGATTTTATTTTTCATGAAATTCCAGAAAAGCATGTGCCGTTTGATTTTGAAACATACTTTAATAGCCCAGAGCGTTTCCTTGTAGGAACGACGGATTGTGAAACAGGACAGTCTGTTTATTTTGAAAAAGAAGGAACGAATGATGATGCACTAAATTTATTACAAGCGTCTAGTTCATTGCCGTTCATTGCACCAGTAGTAAATTACCGAGGTAAACAACTGTTAGATGGCGGGATTTCAGATCCAATTCCAGTTCGTAAAGCACAGGAAGATGGATTTAAAAAATCAGTCGTAATTTTAACAAGAAATCACGGTTACGCAAAGAAAAAATCAAGATTTGGGTGGATTGCTGCGAAAGCTTATAAAAAATATCCGAATCTTGTTAACACGATGCTAAATCGTTATGAAGTGTATAATGAAACACTTCACTACATTGAAAAAGAAGAACAAGCGGGTAATTTATTTGTTATTCGTCCAGAAGTACCGCTTCAAGTAGATCGTATGGAAAAAGATACAGCAAAACTACAAAATTTATACGAACAAGGCTATGCAGATGCAAAGAGACAGTTTGCTGATTTGCAAGCGTTTTTGCAAAAATAATGATTAGGCTGTGGAGATGGGATTCTCTGCAGTCTTTTTTATTATTGGTTTCGATACCGAATGTTGGTTATACACGTTTTTTATATTATGGTATAATATGGATAAAGGTGTGTGGAGAGGTGATACATATGAAAAATGTATATAAAGGGCTTAGACATACTGGATTTATCATGATGCTTATTTTTGGTGGTGTATTTTTACTTCGCTGGTTTATTCATGATGAAATGTTATTAGATCAACTTATTGGTTTTAGTGTGGGCATAGTAATGATTATTTCATCAGTTTTCATTCAAAAGTGCAGTAAAGAATTACAGGTAGAAGAAAAGTATTAAATGGTTATAAGCTCCTTCATATTTTGGAGGGACTGTTATAGTTTGAATGATTGTTATAAAAGAAAAGTAGAGCATCGAATTTCGATGCTCTACTTTTTTAATGTGGTAAGAAAATCAATTGATAAGCGAACAAGATTCCAAATACATACACAAGCGGGTGAACAGCACGGAACTTACCTTTTGCCACTTTCATAAGTGGGTATGAAATAAATCCAAGTGCGATACCTGTTGCGATACTTGATGTAAGTGGCATGCTTAAGATTACTAAGAATGCTGGGAATGCTTCATCAAATGCGTCCCAATCGATGTGGCGAACTGAGCCCATCATAAGACTACCAACGATAATTAATGATGGTGCAGTAATAGCGGATACACCAGAAACGGCACTTACTAATGGTCCGAAGAATGCTGCTAGTGCGAATAAAACAGCTACTGTAACAGTTGTTAAACCAGTACGACCACCAGCTGCAACACCAGCAGATGATTCAATGTAAGCTGTTGATGGTGTTGTTCCGAACATAGAACCGATTGTTGCTGAGAATGAGTCAGATAGAAGAGCTCGTCCAGCTTTTGGAAGCTTTCCATCTTTCATAAATCCACCTTGTTGAGCAACGCCAAGTAATGTACCTGTTGTATCGAATAATGTAACAAGGAAGAATGAGAATACAACGCCGTATAATCCGTAGTTAATTACATCAGATACAGCAGTAATTGGATTTGAAACGATAATGCCTTCTGGTAATCCAGGCATTGATGTAACACCGTTTGAGAATGATAATTGTCCCGTGAAGAAAGCGATAATACCAGTTAATAGCATACCGATAAATAGTGCGCCATTTACATTTAAAGACATAAGGACAATTGTAATTCCAAGTCCAGCTAATGCGAGTAGTACTGGAGCAGAGTGAAGATCACCAAGTCCAACTAAATTTGCTTCATTTTTTGTAACGATACCTGTTAAACGTAAACCGATAAAGGCGATGAAAAGGCCGATACCAGCAGTAATTGCATGTTTTAAGTTTTCAGGAATTGCTTCCATTAATTTTGTACGGAAAGATGTGAATGATAACAAAATTAAAATCATACCTGCTACGAATACAGCAGAGAATGCAATTGCGAAAGTCATGCCTTCATGAGCTTTTACAACAGAGTAAGAGAAGTAAGCATTTAATCCCATACCTGGTGCAATTGCGATTGGTAAGTTTGTAAAGATCGCCATAAATAATGTTCCGACAACAGCAGCGATAATTGTTGCTGTAAATGCTTGTTCAAATGGAACACCTGCATCCCCAAGGATAACTGGGTTTACGACAATGATATATGCCATTGTTAAGAAGGTAATAATACCTGCCATAATTTCAGTTTTAATAGAAGTTTTATGTTTTGAAAGGTTAAACATATAAACATCCTTTCTGTTTACGAATAATTTTCACAACAGTTATATATAATATTCGTTTTTTATCTATTTTGCAATAGTTTTGCATAAAAAGTTTACAACAATTCATATTTTGTGTCTTAAATTCGAATATTAATCGTAACTTGATGTGTGAATTTCAGTTTTTATTATGCACATTATAAGAAAAAGGAGTTGAAAGAAGCTATGCCACAGCAAAAAAACTTTATAACAATGCCAGCGCAACATCAAAATAAACAACCTGGTATTGAATCATTAATGAATCCTCTACCACAGTTTGAAGATCCAAATTATAAAGGTAGCGAAAAGTTAAAAGGAAAGAATGTATTAATTACAGGGGGAGATAGTGGAATTGGACGAGCTGTTTCTATCGCTTTTGCGAAAGAGGGAGCAAATATTGCGATTGCGTATTTAGATGAAGATGGAGATGCAAATGAGACGAAGCAACGTGTGGAACAAGAAGGTGTAAAGTGTGTGTTGTTACCAGGTGATTTAAGTGATGAACGGCATTGTAAAGATGTTGTTCAAGAGACCGTCCAGCAGTTAGGTAGTTTGCAGGTCTTGGTAAATAATGTCGCGCAGCAATATCCGCAGCAAGGACTAGAGTATATTACAGCAGAACAGCTAGAAAAGACTTTTCGTATTAATATTTTTTCTTATTTTCACGTTGCGAAAGCTGCACTTTCTCATTTAAAGCAAGGGGATGTCATTATAAATACAGCGTCTATCGTTGCATACGAAGGAAATGAAACGTTAATTGATTATTCCGCAACGAAAGGGGCAATCGTTGCTTTCACAAGATCACTTTCTCAGTCATTAGTGCAAAAAGGGATTCGTGTAAATGGTGTTGCGCCAGGACCGATTTGGACACCACTTATTCCATCGAGCTTTGATGAGAAAAAAGTATCACAGTTTGGAAGCAATGTTCCGATGCAAAGACCGGGCCAGCCATATGAATTAGCACCAGCATACGTATATTTAGCGTCTGATGATTCATCCTATGTTACTGGGCAAATGATACATGTAAATGGGGGCGTTATTGTAAATGGATAGTTTTCATTTATAAGAGCAAAGTAAAGTTAATTCCACTTATTATAGTGGCGCTAGGGGAGGGATATAGATGAAAAAATTATGCTTTGTCATACTATTATTTTTTATCCTACCGGTTAGTGCCTTTGCTAATACAGATCATCTAATATTAGTGAACCTTACGACAAACCAATTATCTTTTTTTGAAAATGGAAATTATACAAAAACATTCCCCGTAACAACTGGAAGAGATCGTACTCCTACACCTGAAGGTAATTTTTGTATTATAACTAAATTTAAAAATAAAGAATATCATCGAAAGAAAATAGCTGGTGGTGCACCGAATAATCCTCTTGGTACGAGATGGCTTGGACTAGATAAAAATGAATATGCGATTCATGGGACAAATCGGGAATGGACAATTGGAAGTAGGGAATCAAATGGCTGTATTCGTATGCATGACAGGGATATACAGTGGTTATATGACCGAGTTCAATTACAGACGAAAGTAATCATTTCTCGGTTTCATACGAGCCCGGAATATGAAGCGAATAAGCTTGGTTATCGTGTTGTGAGCTGGAATGGTCGTAAAGTAGAAGAAGAGCAAATTGGTATGCTTACGTTAGTAGATCGCGTGGATATATATTGGCAAGAACCGAATGGACAGCTAACGAAAGTGAAAATGGTATTGCCAAACGAAAGGTATGCAGTGTACTCAAAACGAAAAGATGGAATATATTATATAGGAAACAATTTGTATATAGTGGATGAAACAGGAGAAAAAATTCGTTATGAGCAAATTCCTTCTTCAGCTTTAAGTAATATATATAAACGAAAATATAATGTTCCGTAATAGGCTACCGTATGATAGACGGTAGCTTATTTCTACTTCGAGTTTAACTGCAACTATTGTATTTTGCTGAATATAATACAGTACAGATAGGGGGCGGTTACATTATGAAAAGTGAATTTGCGTTTAAAGTTTTCTTAGTAACGACCTGTTTATTTATCGTGTATTTGTATGCGTTTCTCGTTTTTTCTTTTTATGTTCCATATGTTGATTTAATATTGTTCTTCGGATTTATTTGGGCGTTTGTTAAGGCGAGAGAAGGGGAGAAGAGTATATATCGGCGCATTACCTTATGCGGGACGGCCGTTCTCGTTATTTTATACTTTTTTATTATGCATGATTTTTGGAGGGGGATGTAAAAAAGCATACGATTAATCGTATGCTTTTTATGTTTAATATTTTGGCTTAAATGTATGACAACAAGTCTCTACACTTGTTGCTACAGAACTTTCTAGCGTTTCGTTCGTTAAAACTGCACTTGTATACGATTCATTTTCAGTTTGACCCGTTTCATCCGCATCTGGCTGAACGATAATCGCACTTGCTTGACAAAAGTTACCTTGTCCCCAAAATGAGCAATTGGAAACAGAGCATCTTACTTCTGGCATAAAACCCCCTCCTTATACATTAGTTTGGAATTTTACGTCCATTTCATGTGTAGAAGGAGTTTCCTTTTCTCGTTATTTTTTCGTTTGTTCGAACCATTCTTTAAACTTTTCTTTTGACTGTTCTCCGCTAATACGGCTTACTTCTTTACCATCTTTAAAATGAATAATTGTCGGTGTTCCTTGGATATTGTATTTATCCCAAGGCTCGTTTAAATTTTCAATATCAATTACTTTCATATCAACATTTAAATCTTTCGCTAAAGGTACAACAATAGGAGAGACCTTTTGGCAATGAACGCAAGAGGTTTGATAGAAGTAAATCGTTTGTTCTTTTTTATCTTCTATATTTTTATTGAGATCTTCAAGAGAAATTTTATTTGAGTAGTAACCTTTTTCATCTGTCGATGCGTTTTTCTTTTCCATTTGAGTTACAGCAAAGATTGCCGCAAATAAGACGATAATAATACCGCCAAATATAAGCATTTTTTTCATTCTTTCATCTCCTTATTTGTTTTTGATGACAATAAAGCTACAAACAGCGATTGTAATAAAGCCGATAAGTGCTAAAAACGGGATTGTCACAAAGCCGAACCAGTTTATGTATTCTCCCGTACATGGTACGCGGCCGCAAGCTGCCCCTGCAGCCGAAAATGCTGCGACTTTTTGAATTGCATAGTGATATAAAGAAATACAAGCACCAATACTTGCGATTGGTAAAGAATAATTTGCGATGCGATAGTCTTTTTTTACTACAGCGATACCGAGCCATAAAACGAATGGATACATGAAAATACGTTGATACCAACAAAGGACACAAGGTTCAAATTTCATGATTTCGGAAAAGTATAGACTTCCTAGTGTAGCGATAAAAGAAGCTCCCCACGCGGTAAATAAAGCATATTCTTGCTTTTTTTCTCGTCCCATATTTTATACCTCTCTTATAATAGTTACATACTAAATTATAGTATGAAGTGGTGCAGAAAAGAAAGAAAAAATATGTTTATCAATAAAAGTTTTATAAAGGGAAACTTTTATTGATATGAACATTTTAAAAAAGCGCTATTCTCCAGAAGAGAATAGCGCTATAGTTTACATTTGAATTTGCTCTACTTCTTCTATATGTGACTTTTGGGATGCGTGGTCAATATATTGAAATAGGAGCTGCAATTGTTTATCAACTTCTGGCAGTTCTTTACTGTATTGATAAGCGTGTAAAAAATGCTCAATACGCTTAGAAAATAATTGATCGTTCGTTTGAACCATGAGAACGAGTAATTTATCCCAATTACAGCAATACGTGTAATAGAGAGCTTTATCATAATCGTTATATGTTTGCACTGTGTACCCTCCTTACCGAGAGTTATATATAGTGTGTGATAAGTAAGGAGAAATACACTTGAAAGAATTTGTTAAGAAAAAAAGTGAATGAAAAAAAACGAGGTGTTTCCTCGTTTTTAAGCTTTTGGCATTGGCGTAGGTGTTGGTTTGCCATAGCCTTCTTTGTATTTATTATCGATATAGTTACGAATTTCAAGTGTTGATTTTCCTTTTTGTTTCATCGAAGCAGATTCAACTGCAATTTCCAGGCAATTGACGCAAGTCGTTGCATGGGAATCCCAAACAACTTCACCATTCTTTTTAATTTCACGAATAAAGCAGTTTTTATTATTTTTATGTCCTACACTTTCACCGCAACCGCAGTAACATGGAATCCAATCTAATAGCTCTGCATTTTGTCCAGCGACAGTGTAGATGTCTTTCATTTGTGGATCAAGCTTGTCTAGGAAGGTAGGAAGTGTGTCGATTCCTTTTGTTTTCTCTTGAATGTCAGCTTGCTGAGTGTGCGATGCGTGGTCGTGCTCTTCTTTTTTTGATTCAGAAGATTTTTGGGCATTTGTACCAGTACTTCCGCATCCAGCAAGAATTAAGCTTAGTACTGCAAGTAAAGAAAATACATATTTTTTCATTCGCTTGTCCCCTTTACAAATGTATTAATCAAATTGTATCAGAGATTACGGTGTATCGGTTGAAGATTTTTTCGACTGATTTTTGAAGCGCCATCGCACTGAATGAAATAGAAATAAAATAGGGATATAAGCGTATACAATATATAAACCAGCTTGAGATAGTACTGTGTTTAATGTGTTTATACTTTCACGGTTTGTGAAAAGTAGAGAAATTGAAAATATGATAAAAATAAAAAACGGTAATGTAAATGTAAACGAAATATGAAAGGAACGCTTCATCGTTTGACATGATGACCAAATAGTTAAGCAAAGGTTTGGCAAAATAATTAAAAACCAAATAAAAATAATAATGTATTCAAAGCGTTGAATAAAAGGAACCTTAATAATTTTTAACATTGTTAAAGTAGGCCAAATAGTACGGTTTAATTGTCCTTCGCTATAATACATAAAGGATACGATGGCTAAAATTACATAAATTAAAGTGCTAAAAGCAATTCCTGCATGGGCCCATCTCTTTAAAGATTTTCCTTTTTCAATAAATGGATAGAAGATAAGAATTGTTTCAAAGCCGAGAAACTCTAATGCAGATTGTTTTGCAGATATAAGCATGTCAGTAGGTGAATGTGTAAAAATAGGTAAAATATTACGGAAATGAGCGTATTTCATTGGATAGATTAAAAAGAATACAACGAAAATAGGAAGAATGACTCCCCAAAAGCATATTCCAGTCACAGAACGAAATCCACCTTTTATAATGTAGTAAGTCACTAATAAAAACATAAGGGTAAGTTTCCATAATTTAATGGTAGGAAAAATCCAAACTTGTATGACTTCCATATATGTACGAAGAACAGTAAGGCAGAATAATAAGCAATAAAGAGTGAAAATGACAGAAAATATAGAGCCAATCCATTTCCCGAAAGTTGTTGTATGAATGCTAATTAAATCTCCATCTTTTTCTAACATTTTTAACATACAAAACAGCACAATATGAGTTGCAATTCCCGCAATAATAAGAGAAATCCAGGCATCATAGCCAGCGTCTTTTAAAATTACGCGTTGATATCCTAGAATTCCTATTCCGATTTGAAGAGAATGCAACAAAATAAATGCAAAATATGGAGAGACAGTCTTTGTTTTATTCATTGTATGCATTGCTTATTTCACCTCACTATTCCCCGATTCCAGATTGAACAATGTTAATATCTAAATTTACATCAATATCTATATTTTGATACATATTTCGAATTTGTTTTATATTCCATTTTCTCGTATGACTTCTAATTTCATCACGTATTCCTAAAGGATCAATTTCCTTTTCTTGAAATTGTTTTATTAACCCTTCACAGTCTTTTTCAACATTTCGCTCAATTTGTTTTTTTATATAATTGATATTTCTTTTTTTTCTTAAATCAATCCAAGTAGGAGAGTTTTTAATTAATCCATCTAATTTTAAATTGATTTTTACTTTTGGTATGTCACCAGTTTGATCTATATCATATTTACTTTTCCCAGCTAAATCTTGTATGACAACCATGCCTTTATGTTTATTCTTTTTTATCGCTGCTTCGTAACGTCCATTTTTCGTAGGATTAAGAAGTAATTTTGTTAAAACAGAATGCCTTTTATCTGTATACATGACCACTTTATCGTCTTTTAAGAAAGCAAGTCCTTTGACAACGACGGAATGATTAGCGTCCGTTTTAATATATGGGACATAGGCATCACATACAGAAGAATAGTAATTATATAAAAAAACGTTCAATGAGGTTTGTGGAATGTTCTCATTTCGTATATTTTGCTCAAGTAAATCAACAATGGATAATGAACCATTTTGTTTTCCACGATTTAAAAGCTCTTCAGCTGATCCATCTACAATTGCTAGTTGTACATCACGCCCGATATTTGGATCACGTTGTAAGTTAGTAATAATTTCTCCCATTCCTCGTTCTCCTAGAGTTTTTCCGAATAGGACGACACGCATTTGACCTACAACAACATTGTGAGGAGATTTCGCATTTAATCGTGAAGCAATAGTTTCAAGTGAACGGGCAGATGTTGATTGGGTTTCTGGTTTAGACTTCACACCATGTGTATACTCTGGAAATAAGATAGTTCCTTGGAATCTTTTGTTTTTTGTGATGTCAAATCCAGCGACATGAATAATACGCTGCGTATCCACTATATACGTTTGTGTACAGCCAGTTTGTAGAAAAAAGAAGATCATGATAAGGTGCAATAAGAGTTTTTTCATTCACCATCACCATCACGTTTTTGCTTCGCTTTGCTTGGATTATAGCGCCATTTAGATTTTGGCCTAAGAAAAGAAGGTCTTTGTGCCGTTTGACTAAATGGTAATCTAAGAAAACCTTCTGCTGTACCTAAACCACGAAATGGATATAAAGGTAATAAATAAGGTGATCCAAGTGATTTTAATTTAATTAAATGAGCTAAAATAAATACAAATCCAACAATAAGCCCTAATCCTCCGAATGCGCCAGCTAAAAGAATAAGCGGAAAGCGTAACAAACGGATCGTAGAAGACATCTTTACAGTCGGTGTTGTGAAAGATGCAAGGGCAGATAAAGCAACTGCAATTAATAAAATTGTACTCGTTAAAGCTGCCTCAACGGATGCTTGACCAATTACAATTCCACCAACAATTCCAATCGTTTGCCCAACTTTTGTCGGTAAACGTGCTCCCGCTTCACGAAGCAATTCGATTGTAATTTCTAAGAAGAGTGCTTCTAGAATAGGCGGGAAAGGTACGTTCGCTCTCGAAAAAATAATAGGGCCTAATAAGTCGGCAGGAATCATTTGATAATGATAAGTTAAAGCCGCTGTATAAATAGCGGAGGAAAAAAGAGAAAATATAGCTCCGAAAAAACGAATAACACGAAAGAACGATCCAATCATCCACGGTAAATAATAGTCTTCTGGTGAAATGAAAAAATCTAGTAATGTTGTCGGTCCGGATAAAGCATAGGGGGAGCCATCTGTTAAAATTAAAACTTCCCCACTAATTAATGCAAATATTGCTCGATCTAATCGTTCTGTAGGTAGTAGAACAGGAAAAGGTGAATTGCTATTATCACTAATAAATTGTTCAATCATGGTCGCATCAAATGGGACATCAAAATCAATATTTTCTAGTCTTTGTATTGCGACGTTGATAAATTGTTCATTTGTAACTCCTTCAATATAAGCAACTGCTACCTTCGTTTTTGACATAGATCCAACGATAATTTCTTTGAAAATGAGTTGCTCTGTTACGATATTTCGGCGTAATAAATGTATATTTGTATCAATATTCTCAACGAAACCAACTTTAGGACCGATTACACTATATTCATTTTCTGTATCGTTATATAACCGTTTTCCTAGAACAGTACTCTCTGCACGAATTAAAGCATATTGATCGGGATTCGAATTGCTTTTTAAACGTATTAATATATATCCACCTAATAATTTTTCGCGAATATCATCAATAGAAGGAGAGGTAATGATGTCTTCAATAGAGACAATATTATATAAATCAGAGATATTTTGAATGTGTTCTGCTTTCTTTTTTATAGGAGTTAAAATAAATTGTTTAATAATAAGTGCTTCCACGACAGATTTATAATAAAACAAGCATAATGTTTCATCTTCAAGTACGTTATAAGAGACAAAATCGCTAGATTCTTTCATGGTTTGTATAAATTCTGGAATAGAACAAATTGTTTTTGTGCTAGTATTTTTTGATTTCTTAGATGATAAACCGAACATTTTCTCACCCCTAACATATATCATTTACTTGTGTTAGTTTTTGGGAAAGACGGGAATTTATACTTGAAAATTGAAAGTTCATAAAGAAAAGGAAGAGTATTGAAAAACTCTTCCTTTTTGGCGTATTAATTTGTTTTCTTTTCCTTAATAGACTTTACTAATTTAATCATTTCTGCTCGTATATCTTCTTTTTTTACGTTTAATTTTTCGGCAATTTGTTTCATATCCATTCCGTCTTTTTTCATTTTTAGCACATCATCAAGGGGAGTATTACTTTTTTGAGAGATGATTGTTAATATCGTGAGCTGACGTAATCCGATATTATATTCTTTCATTTTTTGTTGTAGCCCGTCTGGTGTAGATTTTTGCATATTTGCTAATTCTTGCAGCAGTGCCTTTTTCGTTTCTTTATTCATATGATGCTTTTTCAACTTACTTGGATCTACCCCGAAATGCTCAGCTGTTTTCTCCCAAGATTTATTTTGCTTATAGTAAGCTAAAACGTCCTTAACTTCTTTTTTACTCATTCTTGCAATGTGGGCAGCTTTCCAAATTTCATGTTTGTTATAGCCGAGTTTTTCGAGTGATTGCATTTCTTCTTCTGAAATTGGTTTATGGTGATGCAATGTTACTTCTTTTGGCGTAGCAGCGAAAGTGGGGAAGACGGTTGTACCGAATAATAATGCTGCCATAGTCATACTTACTGCGATTTTTTTGTACATATAAACTCCTCCTAGATAGATGATGTGGAAAACTGTACACATATCATTTCCATAAAATGTGAAATACTTGTGAACAAATCAAGTTTTTTTATTCACAGTATGAAATGAAGTTTTTGGGAGTTTTCCAACATAAAACATTGATTAATAGTAAAAAACTAAGGTATAATCGAAATTGAAAATCAATATCAATAATAAACGTATACATATAGATAAAAATAAGGGAGAGAAAAATATGACTACATATACTTCCATCGCAAATGTGATTAAAGAAAGACGTTCTGTTCGTACATTTACAGATAAAGCAGTAGACAAAGAGTTGTTAATTGAACTATTAAACGATGCAACGTGGGCACCGAACCATAAGCACCGTGAACCATGGAATTGTAAATTATACATTGGAGACGGCCGTCAGAAATTAGTGGACGCAGTATTAAACTCTTTCACAGAAGAAGAAAGAGCGAAACGAGGTAAAATTTTATCTGATCGTTTCTTAAGCACGCCAGCACAAATCGTTGTATATATAAATGAAGACCCACGTCAAATTCAACGTGACGAAGATTACGCTGCAACATGTGCATTTATGCAAAACTTCCAACTTCTTGCTTGGGAACGTGGATTAGGTTGTGTTTGGAAATCAGGTGGATTAAACTACAATCCATTATTTATAGAAGGACTTGGTTTAACTAGAGGTCAACGCATCGTTGGAATTCTTCACCTTGGCTATTTCGATAAAGCGCCAGAAGGAAAAGCTCGTACACCGATTACGGAGAAGATGGAGATTATTGAAGGTTAATAGATGAGACATTCTCGTTTTTGCGAGGGTGTCTTTTTATTATGTAATCAATCCTCATGAAAGCTTGTTCTCAATCATACACTTTCTTAAGGGAAAGTGTAAGGAGGGAAAATAATGAGAGCAAGTGACGATAAAGCACTGCAATATGCGATTGCGGAAATTACGGAAATTGCGACTGGATTTGGGCTTGATTTTTATCCGATGCGATATGAAATATGTCCAGCGGAAATTATTTATACATTTGGTGCATATGGGATGCCGACGCGGTTTTCACATTGGAGTTTTGGGAAACAGTTTTTCAGAATGAAACTACAATACGATTTAGGTCTTAGTAAAATATACGAACTCGTTATTAACTCTGATCCATGTTATGCCTTTTTATTAGATACGAACTCGTTAATTCAAAATAAATTAATCGTAGCGCACGTGTTAGCGCACTGTGATTTCTTTAAAAATAATATTCGTTTTTCAAATACGAAGCGAGATATGGTAGAAAGTATGTCAGCGACAGCTGAACGGGTGAAAGCGTATGAGCATAAGTACGGAAAAGAAGAGGTAGAAACATTTTTAGATGCCGTACTTGCCATTCAAGAGCATATTGATCCGTCGCTCATGCGTCCAAAACTTGCATGGAGTATTGATGATTTAGAAGAGGAAGAAGTAGAAAAGAAAAAGGTATCGCAATACGATGACTTATGGAATTTAGATAATCGAAATAAAAAGCGGGAACGCTCCAATGTGCGTAAAAAGAAGAAAATCCCACCACAACCGGAGAAAGACTTACTTCTCTTTATTGAAGAATATAGCCGTGAGCTAGAAGATTGGCAGCGAGATATATTAACGATGATGCGTGAAGAAATGTTATATTTCTGGCCACAGCTTGAAACGAAGATCATGAACGAAGGCTGGGCATCATACTGGCATCAACGCATACTTCGCGAAATGGACTTAACATCGGATGAAGCAATTGAATTTGCGAAATTAAATGCGGGCGTCGTTCAGCCATCCAAAACAAGCATTAATCCATACTACCTCGGTATTAAAATGTTTGAAGATATTGAGGAGCGCTACAACAACCCGACAGAAGAAATGAAAAGACGAGGTGTCAAACCAGGATCTGGTCGTGACAAAATCTTTGAAGTACGCGAAATCGAATGGGACGTATCGTTTTTAAGAAACTACTTAAATAAAGATCTCGTAATGAGAGAAGATATGTACTTATTCCAGCGTCAAGGAAAAGAATATAAAGTAATAGATAAAGAGTGGGAACATGTACGTGATCAGCTCGTAAATATGCGGACAAATGGTGGTTTCCCGTACTTAGTAGTAGAAGACGGGGACTACTTAAAGAATGGAGAATTGTACATTAAACATAGTTACGAAGGAATTGAGCTCGATTTAAAATACTTAGAAAAGGTATTGCCATATCTTCATCAGCTATGGGGAAGAACGGTGCATATGGAGTCGATCGTAGAGAGTAAGGGTGTTGTGTTTTCTTATGATGGGAAGATGGTGCATCGGAAGTATGTATGACGGAAAGAACGGACATAGAATGCTATGTCTGTTCTTTTTTATTTGGAAAAAGGTAAAATATGCTATTCTTAAACAAAAGGGAGTTACATAGAGAAATGGAGCGATTCAAATGAGCAGAATAGGGGTATGCAAGGTGGATATTACGCCGCCTATAGGTATTGATTTTGTCGGATATCATAGAGAGACAGGAATAAATAATATTGAAGAACGTATTTATGGGACGGTTTTTGTATTTGAAAAAGGTGAAATGAAAACTGTGTTTATAAGTATTGATAATATTGGGATGTTAGTAGAAGATACGAATATGATTCGTGAGCAAGTAGCGAGTGAACTTCATGTGCCGTTTGAGCGAATAACGGTTGTTTATACTCATACGCATTCCGGTCCAGAGACGGTCGGTGATAATCCGCTCGTACAGTCGTATAAAACGATTTTAGTAAATAATGTAGTGCACGGTGCGGTTACTGCGAATAACAACTTGAAGCTATGTGAAGTTGGCTGGGGTGTTACGACAGGTGATATTGGGGTAAACAGAAGAGAGAGAACATCTGATGGAAGAGCAAAGATGGGAACAAATATAGATGGTGTTGTAGATAAACGTATTGGCATGTTAGCAATAAGAAATGCTGAAACGAAGGAGCTATCTGGTATTGTAGTATTTTGTACTGCGCATCCGAATGTTTTAAAAGGTGATAGTGATGTATTATCAGCAGATTATCCTGGAATGACGAGAGAGATTCTTGAGAAAATCGTAAACTGTCCTGTTATGATTGTGCAAGGTGCTGCTGGTAATATGAATGCGAAGTATCGGGGTTCAAAGGAAGCGTTAAAACAAATGACTTACACGCTTAGTGGACATGTATTAACGATGTTACCAACAGTTACATACAGCCCAATTGTAAATTTAAGAACAGTTTCGAGTACGATGCAAATGAAGTTGAAAGATATTCCTGGAATAAATGAGATACGAAGCATGGCTCAATTAGCAGAGAAACAGTGGGGCGTGAATACGGATGAATGGCTTACTATCGTTTTAGAAAAATATAAGCAAGGTATTCGGCAGTTACGTATTGATTTAGAAGTGCAACTGTTTCAAATTAATGATGGTATATTCTCTGGTATACCGATGGAACCTTTTTCAGAGACTGCGTTAGAAATGAAAGAGAGTCTTCAAAATGAACTAGCTTTCTTTGGTGGATATACGAACGGATATATTGGTTACTTACCAACGAAAGAAGAATTCGCATATGGTGGATATGAAGTGGAATTAAGCCCTGTAGTGTATGGACCGGTTACGAATTTATTGATGCCACTGGAGGAAAATACTGCGGAGCTGATTGTGAAGAAGGTTACGGGTTTATGTAATAAAGTAAACCTTTAATGAGACAGATTTTTGAACGCAGAGTAAAGAATATGACTAATTGTGTGATTTTGTTAAGTCAATGTAATTAATAATGATTATCATTATTAATTACATTGACTTCTAAAAAAAGAAAAACTAGAATTTATAAAGGGATCTTCAATTGTTCGCTATCATTTGTATAGGAGGTAAGTTATGTTGGATAGCTTTATTTCTATAAGATGTAGGTTGGCTCTTTATAGTTTTGGTGTTCTTTTTATCTTTTTTTGTACAGTATTTTTAGTGAATCAAAAGGTGTATGCAGAAGATGTACCGTGGACATCAGTTTCCAATGAGGGAGAACGTGTACTTTTTCAAGAACAATCTTTGTATAGTAATGATCGAAGGGGAGAAGATCTTGTTTCACCTTCATTTGAAGGGCGTAAACATGGTGGGGAAGATTGGGGATACTTATTAAGAGACAGTAATTTTAATTATTCATCTAATATCCTTACACATTCTATAATAGGAAGAGATGATCGAATTAGAGTTACTGATACAACTTTGTATCCTTATAGGGCTATAGTACACTTAGTAATTCAATTTAATGGACAAGAGGTTTATGGGTGTACAGGAGCGCTAATTAGTAAAGATACAGTATTTACAGCTGGGCACTGTGTTTACAATAAAAAGCTTGGTGGATGGGCAAAAAATGTTATTGTGACTCCTGGTAGAAATGGAAACCAAGCACCGTATTTGCCTTATAGTTGGACAAAGCTTTATTCAGTAAGTGGATGGACTGATGATGGAGATTCGGAATTTGATTATGGAGCCATTAAATTAAATGGATCTCCTGGAGATTATACAGGTTGGTTAGGATATAGAACTACTAATGTAGAGTCTCCAAAGGGGTTACTTGCAGTAGTTCCAGGGTATCCGTGTGATAAAGTAGGAAATGAAAAATATACTATGTGGACAGATTATGGACCAATTGAAGGCACTAGTCCTAGAATTTTAACATATAAGATGGACACTTATGGATGTCAAAGTGGAGCACCTGTATATCATGACTATTCTCGTACGGGTGTAACAATAATAGCTACCCATACAGTAGGAAGGAATTCTTGGAATTCTGGAAATCGGGTGACAGATGATGTTTTTAATAATCTTAAAAAATGGTCTGAATAAATATAATAAGTTTATATGGATTTTATGTTGTATATTGGTCATTATCATAATGTCTAGTTCTATAGCAAATAATGAAAAGAAGTTTAGTAAGATTGTTAATTCTGTAACTTTTCACGTGAAAAATAAAGAAAAACAGCCAATAAAAGATTTTGAAATTATACTTATGAAAGATGAATCACCTGAGCCGAGTAAAGAAATTGGGATTTCAATAGGGAAAACGGATGAAGAAGGGAAAGTTATTTGGAAGAATGTGAGGAAGGGAAATTATATCGTATTTTTACCAAATAGTGAGACGCAAATAGTTAGGGTTAATGATAGAGATGAAACGAGAGTAATAAATATATTATTGTAGAAAACGAATCCATTTTGAAAAAGAATAATCAAAATGGATTCGTTTTTATATGGAGTTTTTGTTTACCAGACAGGTCGTATATTTGATGATAATTTTCCTGTATTTTCTTTCGTAACGAATGTTGTTAAATCTTCTTTGAGCATTTGCATTCGTTCAGCACCTATGTTTTCAATCCATTGTTGCTCTATTTCAGCTACTATTTTTTCTTTTGCTTTCAATACTGACAAACCACGTTCGGTTAAAACAATGATTTTCCCTCTTTTATCAGTAGGATGTGTTTTGCGTGTAACGTAGCCACTCTTCTCAAGAGAATCCACCATTTTACTTACAGCTTGTTTTGAAACCCCTAAATATTCAGCTAGTTCTATACCCGTTGCTCCATTAGGTAGAATGCGTTTGAACATAAAACCATGTGCTGGCCTAATATCTTCAAATCCCAATTCATTTAATTTGTCATGTAGTTCAGTAATTAATGTGCTAAATGATAATGATAAAAGCGATGTAAGATCTAACTCGTTAAATGTTTGATCCATGTATATAACCTCCGTATTTGTAGTCAATTAAGTTGACTATATATGATACTTATTGTACTATGCATAATATAGTCAATCAAATTGACTATATTATGTTGTAGAACAAATAATGATTTATATAATATAGAATCAATGGAGGTTTCACATGGTTAATATCGTAAAAATTAGAGGGAGTGTATTTGCACCGTATGCATTGCTGAAGCCTATTAAGGATGCTGCAACAGGAAGAGTGTTTGAATACGCTGGAGATGCACGTGAATTTACACCGTACGCTGTAAATACAAAGCGTTCAAGATTGGAACAAGAAGTGATTGTTGATTTTTATAAAAGAGAAATTTTCACATATGCAGATGCTTGCATCGTTACTGTAAAAATTACAAATCCAGATGGCTCAATTGAGTATCAAAAGGGAGAAACAAGTACAGAAAACATCGCATGTACTAATATTGTATGGAGTGAAGATGAAGTTTCATTTGAAATGAGAGCAAGTGCAAGTAATCCGTTAAATGCGGCGGCACCCGCAGCTGATTATTTGTTGGCTATACGAGTTAATAAAAGTGGTACTTTGCATGTTGAAGGTGTACATGATGGTTTCCCTTGCTATGAATTTTATAAACAAGTAGATTTTGGTTCGTTTGAATCAATATATACACATGATTTCAGAGAAACAAATGATACTCCAGCAGCACTAGCTGGAGAAATGGAATATAACTTTAAAACGAAAATATAGCACCATTTTTATGAAGGAAGTAGCCAACATAAAAGAGAAAGGCTTTAATTATGTAGCTGAAATGGTGGATTTTTTATTAAATAATGCAGTATATAAAATTAGAATTATAGAGGTGTTTCTTATGACTAATATCGTAAAAATTAGAGCCAGTGTATTTATTCCAATGTCTTGGACTGAAGCTAAGAAGGATATGGAAACAGGACAAGTAATCCAATTTGAAGGTGATTCACGTGAATTTACACCACATGCGGTAAATACGATGCGCTCTAGAGTGGAGCAAGAGGTAGTAGTGGATTTTTATAAAGAAGAAGTGTTTTCATATGCGAATACGGGTATTACGACAGAGAAGATTACGAATCCAGATGGTTCGGTGAATAAAAGAACTGGAAAAGCGAGTACGGAAAATATTGTGTGTACTGATATCGTATGGAATTCCGGTGGTGTACAATTTAAAATAAGTGCGAGTGCAAGTAATCCATTAAATGTATATGCACCTCCTGTAGATTATGTATTACATGTCTGTGTGAAAAAGGATGGTACTATCGATGTTCAAGGAGAGCATGATGGATTCCCTTGTTTTGAATTTTATAAGCAAGTAGATTTCGGTACATTTAAAGAAATATATACACATGATTTTAGAAAAACGGGCGATACAGCGGCAGCGTTAGGTGGAGAAATGGATTATAGTTTTAACAAGAGTTTATAAGAAGTAAGATAATAATGCAGTGTAGTTGAGAAATGCAAAAGCTAATACAATCAGTAGCTTTTGCATTTTTACTATACCTTAGAAGGTTTCAAAAAATAAAACGCTTTACAATATACCCTTAAGGGTATATGATATTATACAAAGTTACAAAGTAATGTATAATATAGTTATAATTACGGAGGTGGTCTATAGTGGAATACAATCAAGATATGAAAAATAGATTAAAACGTATTGAAGGCCAAGTTCGTGGTGTGCTTCGTATGATGGAAGAAGGAAAAGATTGCCGAGAGGTTATTACACAGTTAACGGCATCTCGTTCTGCACTTGATCGTACAATTGGACTTGTTGTTGGAACAAATCTAGAGCAATGTTTACGTGAGCAGTTTGAAAAAGGTAATGGTTCAAATGAAGAGTTAATTAAAGAAGCTGTTCAATTACTTGTAAAAAGCCGATAATCTGTCAAACGTAAGAGTTGACAGATTTTCAAAAACATTTTAATATACCCCTACAGGTATATGTATATAAATTGTGGAGGAATCGACTATGAGTATAAAAGTGGATATGAGTTTAGATTGTAAAGGTTTGGCTTGTCCGATGCCGATTGTGAAAACAAAGAAGGCGATGGAAGGATTGACGTCAGGACAAGTGATTGAGATTGAGGCAACAGATAAAGGGTCTACAGTAGACATACAAAGCTGGGCGAATAAAGTAGGGCATCAATATATCGGGACGAAACAAGAGGGCGATGTTTTGAGGCATTACGTTAGAAAAGCACATGAACATGAATTGAATGAAGTAGCGAAGTATCCTCTTACAATTACGAATACGGAGTTGGAAGAGATATTATTAAGTGATGAAGAGTGTATTGTATTAGATGTTCGAGAAGCAGCGGAATTCGCTTTTGGTCATATACCATCGGCTGTTTCCGTGCCGTTAGGAGAGTTAGACAGTGCAGCTTTAGATCAGACGAAGCAAATTTATGTTGTTTGCCGAACTGGTAACCGTAGTGATGTAGCTTGCCACATGTTGAAAGAGAAAGGTTATGTAAATGTGAAGAATGTCATTCCAGGCATGTTAGAGTGGCAAGGGAATATAAAGAATTAAAATTTTTTAAATAAAAATATACCTATGGGGGTAATTGGATGAATGTTAAACCGTTACAAGCGAAAGATGTTGCAGAGAAAGTTTTATTCGGAGAGTTGTTTATTTTAGATGTTCGTAATGAGGCGGATTATGAAGATTGGAAAATTGAAGGAAAAGAAGTTACTTCAATGAATGTGCCGTACTTTGATTTATTAGAGGGTGTAGATCATATTGCAAGTGAATTGCCTAAAGATAAAGATGTTTTAGTAGTATGTGCAAAAGAAGGGTCTTCTATATTTGTGGCAGAGCAGTTAACAGAGGCTGGGTTAGAAAATATTTATTATTTAGCTAGTGGTATGAAGGCTTGGAGTGAATATGTAAAGCCTATAAAAGTTGGAGATTTAAAAAATGGCGGAAGTATGTATCAGTTTAACCGCCTTGGAAAAGGTTGTTTATCTTATATGGTCGTTTCAAACGGTGAAGCAGCAGTTATTGATGCAGTAAGAACAGTTGAAGCGTATGAAGAATTTGCGAAAGAGCATGGCGTTACGATTACGAATGTAATGGATACGCATTTACATGCAGACCATATTTCTGGAGGACGTAAGCTAGCGGAAAAAGTCGGTGGTACGTATTGGTTACCGCCAAAAGATGCGGAGGAAGTTGTTTTCTCATACGAACCGCTTGTTGAAGGAACTGTTATTACGGTGGGGGGTACTAAAATTAGAATTGACGCATTATACTCACCGGGGCATACGATTGGAAGTACATCATTTATTGTAGATGATTCCTATTTATTATCAGGCGATATTTTATTTGTGGATTCAATCGGGCGTCCAGATCTTGCTGGGAAGGCTGAAGATTGGGTAAGTGATTTACGTAATACTTTATATAGCCGATATAAAGAGCTATCTCAAAATTTAGTTGTGTTACCAGCTCATTATTCAAAAGTAAGTGAAATGACCGAAAGTGGTATTGTTAGCGCAAAATTAAAAGATTTGTTTGCGAATAATGCAGGGTTAAATATTGAGGATGAGGTAGAGTTCCGTAAAACTGTAACAGAAAACTTACCACCTCAGCCAAATGCATATGAAGAAATCCGTCAAACCAATATGGGTAAAATTCACCCAAGTGTGGATAAAGAGCGTGAAATGGAGATTGGTCCAAATCGTTGTGCAGTGCACGAATAATGAAATAAATAAAAAATGGAGGAATAGATGATGAATGTAAAACAAGTATTAGATGCAACAGGTTTAGCATGTCCAATGCCGATTGTAAGAACGAAGAAAGCGATGGATACTTTACAAACGGGAGAAGTGTTAGAAGTACATGTAACGGATAAAGGGTCTATTAAGGATATTCCAGCATGGGCAAATAAAAGTGGTCATGACATTGTAAAGCATGTAGAAGAAGATGATGTGCTGAAGTTTTGGATTAAGAAGGCGTAGTAGTTTTATAAATATAGAGAGGTTGGTTATATGAATACAATACTAAGTACGCTTTTCATTGTATTTGCTGTAGCATTTGTTATTTCACGTTTTTTACCAGTTAAAGGTGTTCAAAATATAAGTGGAAAACAATTAAAGAATATAGCGGGAAAAAAGGGGAAACAACTTATCGATGTTCGTACAGTAAGTGAATATAGAGGAAATCATATGAAAGGATTTCAAAATATCCCTTTAAATGAGTTAGCTAGTAGAGCAAGTCAGTTAGATAAAAATAAGGAAGTAATCGTTATTTGTCAGAGCGGGATGAGAAGTAAGCAAGCAGCAAAAGTATTAAAGAAATTAGGGTTTCAGCACGTTATCAATGTTTCAGGCGGGATGAATGGTTTGTGAGGAGGAAATGTAAAGTGAAAGAAATGACAGTAAAAGAAGTGGAAGAAAAATTGTTACGTAAAGAAGAAGTAAATATCGTGGACGTACGTGAAGTAGAAGAAGTAGCTGAAGGGAAAATTCCAGAAGCGTGTAATATTCCACTAGGACTATTGGAGTTTCGTATGCATGAGTTGGATAAAAAGAAAGAGTATATCATCGTTTGTCGTTCTGGCGGAAGAAGTGCACGAGCAGTTCAATTTTTAGAGAGCTACGGTTTTCAAGCAATCAATATGGTAGGTGGTATGTTAGCGTGGGAAGGGAAAGTAGAATAGGGTGAAACGATTTTTTATAACAATAAAAATACCCCTATAGGTAATTGGAGGGAAAACAACATGGAACAACAGAAGAAAACAACAATCGTTTTATTTAGCGGGGATTACGATAAAGCGATGGCTGCTTATATTATTGCAAATGGTGCAGCGGCGTATGATCAAGAGGTAACTATATTTCATACTTTTTGGGGATTAAATGCTTTAAGGAAAGATGAGCATGTGAAGGTAAAGAAAACTTTCATCGAAAAAGTATTTGGAAAGATGATGCCGCGTGGTGCTGACAAAATGGGATTATCGAAAATGAATTTTGCCGGTATGGGGCCAAAGATGATGAAAGGTATTATGAAAAAACATAATGCGATGCCTTTACCAGATTTAATAGATTTGGCGAAAGAACAGGGGATTAAACTTGTAGCTTGTCAAATGACAGTAGATTTATTAGGGTTAAAAGAGGAAGAGATTATGGAAGGGGTAGAGTTTGCAGGAGTAGGAGCTTATTTAGCAGATGCTTCGGATGGAAATGTGAACTTATTCATTTAAATCACCTTCTTTTTAGAAGGCGGGGGATATAAGGTGAGTTTAGTCGTATTACTCTTTATAATTGGGTTTATAGGATCGTTTATATCAGGAATGGTTGGAATTGGCGGTGCGATTATTAATTATCCGATGATCTTATACATTCCGGTATTGCTAGGATTTACTGGCTATACTGCACATGAAGTAAGTGGTATTACAGCGGTGCAAGTATTCTTTGCAACTTTTGCAGGGGCATGGGCCTATCGGAAAAGTAATGATATGGATAAAAAGTTAGTTATGTATATGGGAGCTAGTATATTAATAGGAAGTTTCATAGGCAGTTTTGGTGCTAACGTATTAAAGGAACATACGGTCAATGTTGTTTATGCAGCGTTAGCCACAATGGCTGCTATTATGATGTTCGTACCGAAACGAAATAATGGTGATGAAGTAAAATATAATAAATGGTTAGCAAGTTTGTTAGCATTTATTGTAGGAGGCGCATCAGGCATTATAGGTGCTGGAGGTTCGTTCCTTTTAGTTCCGATTATGCTAGTTATTTTAAAATTGCCGATACGTACAACGATAGCAACCTCTATTGCTATTACGTTTATTTCTTCAGTAGGAATTACGACTGGAAAAGTGATAACTGGGCAAGTAGTTGTAGTTCCAGCCCTTATTGTTGCGATTGCAAGTATCTTTGCTGCGCCGCTTGGAGCGCGAGTTGGGAAGAGGATCAATCAAAAAGCACTGCAATATATGTTATCGATTTTGATTGTAGGAACTGCTATTAAGATGTGGGTTGATATGATATCGAAATAAAAGGATGGCGCTGCTTGCAGCCCATCCTTTTATTTACGCCCAAATCACTTTCATTAAGTTTTTATATTCGTCATTTGCTAATTTATATAGCATTCTCGTATGTTCAAAGACAAGTGCTGGATTAAAGTTTGGTTCTGAGAATGCAAGAGATGTTGAAATGTCAATTGCATTTTGCTTGTTTAATGTGAATTTTGCAAAGCGATAAGATGTGTTTAATTCATTAATAACGTGCAAAATATCATTTGTTGCTGTTGCATCAGGTACGTGAGCAACATTGAAGCAGTATATATCTACAGTAGGATGTTCGTTTTGGAAAGCAGCGATAAGTTGAATTTTTGCGCCAGCTTCTGTCTCTAACCCTACTGAAAAATGAACAGAACCATCATTTTCATCTATATTTTCTTCCATGTATATATCGTTTGACTTTAAGTAGTCTTTAAAATCTGAGATGTTATGTTTTACTGCAGCTTTCATATGTATGAGCCCCCTGATAATTGGAATAGATTGCTACTATTTATTATAATTTAAAAATATTAAAAAAGATAGTTAGAAAGTTCTGATTTTTGATTGTGACGGAATAAAAAGAAGCAGTACTCTACCTCCATAGAGAACTGCTTCTTTATTATTCATTGTCGTTAGACGATGTTTCTGTATCTTCATTGCTATTTTTATTTTTCACTTCATTGTTACTTGATTCGCGTTCACTTGAATTTTCAGACTTAGATTCTTTTGTTTTCTCTGTACTTGTTTTTTTCGAATCAGAGTCTGTTTTTGTATATGCAGGTAATCCAAGGTGCGTACGAAGATCGTTTGTAACTTTTGCTAATTCTTTTTTATCTGGATTGTAGTAATACGTTCGGCCGCCACCAGCAGATTTGCTACAAGTATCATCACCTTTTGCCATGTAGCAGTCTTCACCTTGAATTTGTAATTTTTCAATTTCTGAATCCGATCCGTACTTATAGAATGAAAGCATATCATCGAATGTTAAGTTTGTAACGAATTGTCCGTTAATATCATCAATGATGTTACCAACTTTTGTTACAGATCCAACGCTTGTTAGTTTCTTTAAAATTGCTTCAATAACGAGCTGTTGACGTTGCCCACGCATTGCATCACTATCGATGTGGCGTGTTCTAGCAAGAGCAAGAGCTTCTTCACTATTTAGCTTTTGAACACCTTTCTTCAGGTGAATTGCATCAGCATTATCATTACTATCTTGTTCCGTAAATTCAACGGGTACATCAACTTCAATGCCGCCTAAATCGTCGACAATTTTCATAAATGATTTAAAGTTAAACTTTACAAAGTAATCAACAGGAACATTTAGTAATTTTTCAACTGCATCAATACTTGCTTGTGGTCCACCATCTTTTCCATTTTTAGTAGAACCGTATGCATGAGCGTGTGTAATTTTATCTTTTTTCTTTTCCACTGGAATATACGTATATGTATCTCGTGGAATACTTAATAGTTTTACAGTTTTGCTATCTTTATTAAACGTTGCAAGTAATAGTGCGTCCGTTCTTATAGCATCACCATATTCTTTCCCACGGACATCGCTTTCATCGACACCCATTACTAAGACAGAGACATTGTTTGTAATAGGTTTTACAACTTTATCACGTAAATCAGATTTATCACCGCGTGCTAAATCGTGTGCGGCATTTCGAACAGCAGAAGATGCTTTATTTACTAAAAACCAAGTATAACCGCCACCTACTATTAAAAAGAATAGAATAACGCTTATAATAATTTTTGTTTTTTTCTTACTTTTTTTCGGTTTACTACGTGTATTTTCTTGCAAAGATGGGTTTTGCTCCATTTCCTGTACTCCTTCATTTGGATTGAAATACGACACTCATATCCACTTATTATAATGAAATTTGACGAAAAAAAACATTACAAAACATTTACATTTCGTAAAAATTCAATTTATTTATAAAAAGTCAGATTTTTTATATTTTATTTTTGAGATGTAGAATAAGTATAAGTTGTTTTAGTGGAAATGAAAATATGTATTGTGAGAAAGTAATAGAGAAGTAAGATTTGTTGAAATATAGCCATGAAGAAATGAGTAGGTTTAATTATTTCTTCTATATAATAAAGAAGAAATTTACGGATAAAGGAGAGGGCATAATGAATCATACATCATTCCGAGCAATCGTTGTGAACGAAACAGAAAATAAGCAGTTTGTAAGAAACGTTGTAGAGAGAGAAGTAAGTAGTTTACCTGAGGGAGACGTATTAATACAGGTTCATTATTCTTCATTAAATTATAAAGATGCTCTTTCAGCTACAGGTAATAAAGGTGTTACGAGAACATATCCTCATACGCCAGGAATTGATGCAGCAGGAGTGATTGTAAGTAGTGAAGATGCTACCATTAAGGTAGGAGATAAAGTCATTGTAACGGGATATGATTTAGGGATGAATACTTCTGGTGGTTTTGGAGAATATATTCGCGTGCCGGCATCTTGGATTGTCCCTTTACCAGAGGGAATGTCATTAAAGGAAAGTATGATGTACGGGACGGCAGGTTTTACAGCCGCTTTATCAGTATATAAGCTTATTAGAGCAGGAGTAACGCCTAGTATGGGCGATGTTTTAGTAACGGGTGCTACAGGCGGTGTAGGAAGTGTAGCTGTTAGTATTTTAAGTAAGTTAGGGTTTAGCGTAGTAGGAGCGACAGGAAAAATGGAAGAGGAACAGATGCTATTACGTCTAGGAGCGAAAAAAGTGATACATCGCGCGGAATTGAATGATGAATCAGGAAGACCAATGTTAAAAGGAATATACGCCGGGGTTATCGATACTGTAGGTGGACATATGTTAGAAACAGCTTTAAAAACGGTAAAGTATGGCGGGTGCGTAACGACATGCGGTAATGTGGCAGGCCAGCAAGTACAAACAACGGTATATCCGTTTATTTTACGAGGTATCAGCCTGTTAGGGATAGATTCAGTGCAATGCCCAGTGGATGTGAGAAGAGATGTGTGGACGCTCCTAGCCAATGAATGGGGAAATAAAGAGTTGCGATCTTATACAGAAGAATGTGCATTAGAAGAATTAGATGAGAAGTTTACACTTATATTGCAAGGAAAGTTAAAAGGAAGAACGGTTGTAAATATGAAATGAAAAAAGAGACGCTCACGTTAGCGTCTCTTTCTTATTATAATGATTGTTTTAAATTGATTTTACCTTGTTCACCTAAAACACCATCAGCGATATTTACAGCGTGATCGCCAATACGCTCTAAGTTACTTACCATATCAACGAAGATGATACTTGCATCACCTGAACAGCTACGTTCGTTCAGACGTAATACGTGACGTTTACGAAGAACACGTTCCATTTGATCGATTTTACGTTCTTTTGCAATAACAGTTTGAGCTAGTTCAGTATCGAAGTTTGTTAAAGCTTCAACTGCGTCTTGTAATGTTGAAATCGTTAATTCAAGCATTTCATTTAGTTCAGTTAGTGCCTCGTCTGATAGGGAAACACGGTTTGAGATTTGGAAATCTACAAGTTCTACAAGGTTTTCTACATGATCACCGACACGTTCAATATCTCCAACAACACCTGCTAGAACTGAATGCTTCTCAGAGTCTGTCGGTGAAAGTGGTTTTTCTGATAGTAAAACTAAATACTCGGTAATCTTTTTATCTAAATTGTTAATAGCTCCTTCTAATTGAGTAGCCATGTCAGCGTGTTTTTTATCTTGTGTGTTTAAAAATTGGTTTGCTTCTTTCAATCCATGTAATGAAAACTCAGCCATACGAATAATTTCTTTTTGTGCTTCTGTTAAAGCAATAGCTGGAGATTGTTCAATAAAGATTGGATTTAAATGTTGCGGTTTGAAATCAATAGCAGCATCTTCACCACGAATAATTTTCGTTACAATCCATGCTAATACAGCGATGAATGGGAACTGAATGATTGTATTCGTTACGTTAAACGTTCCGTGTGCAAATGCAATTGTCATTTCTGGATTTAAGTTTAATGACGTTTGGAAATATTGAATTAAATTTGTAAAAGGTATTAATAAAATCGTAAAGATGATTGTACCGACAATATTAAAGATAACGTGAACCAATGCTGCACGTCTTGCAGCAATTGAAGTACCGATTGCTGCTAATACTGCTGTAATTGTTGTACCGATATTATCACCGAATAATACAGGAAGGGCAGCTTGTAAATCGATTGCACCTTGACCGAATAGTTCTTGTAAAATACCGATTGTTGCACTTGAACTTTGTACAATTAAAGTGAAGACTGTACCAACAACAATACCTAAAATTGGATTATCACTCATGCTAACTGTTAATTCTTGGAATGACTCTAAAGAACGAAGAGGCTTCATACCGGTGCTCATTAGTTCTAAACCGAAGAATAACATACCAAAACCGAATATAACTTGACCTAAAGAATGTACTTTTTTATTTTTAAAGAAGAATAGTAAGATAGCTCCAACTGCCATAATTGGAAGAGCATATTCTCCGATTTTAATTCCGATAATAAATGCAGTAACTGTCGTACCGATGTTCGCACCCATAATAACACCGATTGCTTGTCTTAATGTCATAAATCCAGCACTTACGAGTCCGACTGTTAAAGCGGTTGTTCCTGAACTTGATTGGATTAATACAGTAACTAACATACCTGCTAGTACACCCATTAGTGGGTTTGTTGTAAAGCGATCTAGAATATCGCGAAGACGATCTCCAGCAGCTTGTTGCAGTCCATCGCCCATGTATTTAATCCCGAATAAGAAAATACCTAATCCACCAATGAACTGGAAGATCATATCTTGAACATTATATTCCACGCATTCCACTCCTTAAATTTCATGTACGATGTAATTATTAACTGAACCTTGAGGCACTGTAAACGGTTTATCCGTAAAATTTACACTAAATTTACAAAGGGAAGAAAAGTTTACAATTCCTTAAAGAAATGGCTGTATTTTATTGGTTTTTATCTTGTATAAATCTTAATTTTGTAAAGAAATCACACTTTTTAGAATAGTATTGTTCGGTTGAATATGAAGGAAAGCGTCTGCGAGTTCATCGTATATTTTTTGATGAAAGTTAAAAAAATATGTAGGAAAATGCATGTAGTTTTATAACATCAAAAATACGAAAAAAAGCCACTGAAATTATCCAGCAGCTTTTTCTCTGTTTTTATTTCCATGCTTTTGTTTTTTTACACTTGTGATGTAAATGAACAGGAAAGCAATAAGTAGTAGAGAGGAATAACGATATACAGTTGCGTAGTTTGTAAAATGTGCAATGAATCCAAAAATAATTGCGCCAGCACCAATTCCTAGGTCAAATGCTGAGAAGAATGTAGCTGTTGCAACTCCTCGGCGGTGAGGTGCTACTCGGTCGATCATCCACGCTTGTAGAGCAGGTTGAATCGCTCCAAATCCACTTCCGTAGCATGCTGCCGCAATAATTAAACTTGGAATTGTAGTTGTATACGACAATAAAATAATACCTATAAACGTAATAATAACTCCTGGAATAATAACGAATGTATGACCTTTCGCATCATATAATTTTCCAGAAAACGGCCGAGTGACGGCGATTGCAAGTGCATTAAATAAGAAGAAGAGGCTTATATCAGCAATTCCGACTTCCGTAGCAAATAATGTAATAAAGCTCCCAATTCCTCCGTACATTAATGTAATACATAATATTAATAATGAAGGAAGTAAAGCTTTACGTTCAATAAATCCATCAAGGAAGGTACCAGATGTTTGCTGTGGTGATTGCGGCGATTTTTTGATTTGAAGTAGTTTCGTTAATATTAATGAAACAATTGTACAGGAAAGTGCACATAAAAAAAGAATCGTGAAGTTATATGTTTGCATAAGCCAAAGTCCGATAAGTGGACCGAGCGCCATTGCAATCGTTCCAGAAAGACCGAAATATCCCATGCCTTCACCACGGCGAGCTTGCGGAATTAAATCTGAAACGACAGTTCCATATGTAGTCGTTGTAATACCAAAACCAGCTCCGTGTAAAATTCGAACGGCAAGCAATAGGAAAACAGTTGAAGCGAAAAGGTAACTACCCATAGCGAGTAAACAAATAGCAGTACCGATCATTAAAATGATTTTTTTGCTAAATTTTTGCAAGGCATTTCCAGTTAGCGGTCTAACAAAAAGTGCCGCAACAGTAAACATGCCGACAACGAATCCGATATTGGAACTTGTACCTCCAATTTCTTTCACATAAACGGGTAAAGTAGGAATTAACATTTGAAATCCTAAAAACATACATAAGTTTGCTAGAATTAGCGCGACAAATTCTTTCGTCCATAACGGTTCTCGTTTTACGAGTATTGCTTCTCCCATGTATTCATCCCCTATATAAAAAATTTCTCTTTTCTTTCGAGTATATGTATTGGCCAATGTAACAGTCAAGGAAGGTGCCTTGAAAACGTAAAACAATTTTCGAGGTAAAAAACTGACAAATTTGTGTAAAAGCTACACAACTATGAAAAAAAGTTGTAAAGTATAGATGTATAGACTTGTAGTTGTTATGAATGATAGAAATTATTTTTTCTTTAAAGAAAGCGGATTCAAAAAGTAGTGAATGAGAAGGGGATATATACTTTTTCACTACATATATTTGAAAAGGTTTACAAAACAATGAAGAAAGAGGCGTGTACATATGAGACGATTAGGTATTTCTATTTATCCAGAACATTCAACAGTAGAGAAAGATAAGGAATATTTAACATTAGCAAGTAAATACGGATTTACACGTGTATTCACATGCTTATTGTCTGTAGATGGAGAAAAAGAGAAAATTATAGAAGAGTTTAAAGAAACGATCTCTCATGCAAATGCATTAGGGTTCCAAGTATTAGTTGATATTAGTCCAGCTGTTTTTGAACAACTAGGTATTTCGTATAATGATTTATCATTCTTCCATGAACTAGGTGCGTACGGTATTCGTTTAGATGTTGGTTTCTCAGGATTAGAAGAATCAATTATGACTTACAATCCGTATGGCTTAAAAATTGAGATTAATATGAGTAACGGTACGAAGTATGTAGATAATATTATGAGCCATAGACCAAATCGTGAAAATTTAATTGGTTGCCATAATTTTTATCCACATCGTTATTCTGGATTATCATACGATCATTTCATTACATGCTCGAAACAATTTAAAGATTACGGTATGAGAACGGCTGCTTTTATTTCATCATTTGATGCAACATATGGACCTTGGCCCGTAACAGAAGGATTATGTACGTTAGAACAGCATCGTGAACTACCAATGACAACACAGGCGAAGCATTTATTTGCGACAGAATTAATTGATGATGTTATTATTGCGAACGCTTATGCATCAGAAGAAGAATTACAAGCACTAGGTGCATTAAATAAAGAGAAACAAACATTTGATATAGAGTTATATGATACAACGACAGAATTAGAAAGAATTATCGTATTAGACGAACCTCATTTTTATCGCGGGGATGTATCTGAATATATGATTCGTTCGACACAAAGCCGTGTGAAATATAAAAAAGAAGAGTTTAAACCTCATAATACACGTGAAATTAAGCGTGGCGATCTTTTAATTGATAATGAGCAATATGGCCAATATAAAGGTGAATTGCAAATTGCATTAAAAGATATGGTGAATACAGGAAAAACAAATGTAGTTGGTCGAATTGTAGAAGAAGAGATTTTCTTACTAGACTATTTACAAGCATGGGATAAATTCGGATTTACATTAAAGAAATAGATAAATTAAAAAAGGAAAAAACTACTGACCTCAGCAGCTTTTTCCTTTTTATATATAAATTGCGAGAGGAAGAGCTATGACAAAGGTGCATCAGCGATTAGTTTCTATTTTAGAGGAGTTTTTAGAAGAGAAATCGATGTTAAATCGAGCTTTTTTAGCGAGCCGTTTACATGTATCAACGAAGACGATTCAAAAAGATATAAAATTATTAAATGATATATTGGAAGAAAACGGAGCGAAAATTGAATCACAGCGAGGGACTGGATACGAACTAGAAATTATACAAACAAAGCAGTTTGAAGAGTTTTGCGTGAGTCTATTTCAAAAACAGACAGAAAAAATCCCAACTTCTTATGAAGAAAGGGTAGCGTACATTCTGCAACGTATTTTAACGACTGAGGGATATGTGAAGCTTTCACAGTTAGCAGAGGAGATTTATGTAAGTAAATCGACTGTAAATTTAATTATGAAAGATGTGACAGATATATGTGGTCGCTATCAATTACAAATTGAAAAGAGACCATATTATGGTATACGTATTGTGGGAGAGGAGTTTCATATTCGTTCTTGTTTATCACAATACGGTTTACCGCGTTATGATCATACTCCGTTTCATGAGCAATTTGAGCAGAATGATACATACTTATCGTTACCTCATATACCGCTTATCCGTTCGGTTATATTAAAGTATATCGAAGGAGGAACGATATATTTATCAGATATAGAAATTGATAATTTAGTCATTCATATTGCAATTGCATTAAAGCGTTGTGAAGATCAACATTATATGAAAGGACTACATGTAGAGCAAGCTGAACTTATAATAAAGAAAGAATATACAATTGCGAAAGAGATTTTAGGGGATTTAGAGAAAGAGTTGCATCTTTCATTTCCAGAAGAAGAAGTTTTATATGTGACGATGCATTTATTAAGTACTGCTGTTACAACGAAAGATCGTTATGAAAATGTGGAAGAACTATTAGGAAAAGATCTATATGCATTCATGCAACATATTCTTTTTAAAGTAGCGGAAGAACGGAATCTTATTTTTTATTATGATGAAGAATTATTATTCGGGTTTGGTGTTCATTTAAAAACGTTATTAAACCGTTTGAAGTATAAGTTAAATACGAGAAATCCTCTTTTGGCAGAAGTGAAAAAGAATTATCCGTATGCTTTTGAAATTGCGGTTCTCGTTGGAGATATAATTGGTGAATACACGGGAGAATCGATTCCGGAAAGTGAAATTGGTTATATTGCGATTCACTTCGGCGGAGCGATGAGTCGTTTACAGGAACAGAATCAAAAGAAAAGATGTTTATTAGTTTGTGCGACTGGTCAAGGAAGTGCTCAACTATTGAAATATAAAATTCTATCACAGTTTCGAGATAAATTAGAGATTGTAGGGATTACAGGTTATTATCAATTGAAAGTAGAAGATCTCTACAAAGAAAAGATAGATTGTATTATTAGTACGATTCATATACCAAGTGGTTTACCTGTGCCCGTTATAAAAGTAAACTCAATATTTGATGATAAAGAGATTAAGTCAATTGGTCAGCAGTTATTTACGCATGTGAATAATAGTGTGCAGCAATATATGAAGGAAGATTTAATCTTTTTAAATCACAGTGCTTCTACAAAGGAAGAGGTTATCCAATTTTTATGTGAGAAAGCTGCTGAGAAAAATTATGTACCAGAAAGCTTTTATGACTCTGTTATGGAAAGAGAGAATACATCCCCTACAGCGGTTGGGAATTTAGTTGCGATTCCACATCCGATGCAGTTATTAAGTGAGAAAACATTTTTGATGTTTTGTACACTTGATAAAGCGGTTGACTGGGGAGATAAGAAAGTACAAGTTATTATTTTATTTAGTGTAAAGCGCAATAATAATGAAGATTTACAAAAGCTTTATGATTTTTTATATGATATTATGTCTAATCAAAATACGATAGAGAAATTAGCTCAGGCTGAAGTGGTTGAAGATTTTCAAGAGATATTATTATCGTTATAAGAGAAGTATATAAAAACTTCCGTTACACAACGGAAGTTTTTTATGTTTAATTGTATGCGTTTTCATAATAAGATAACAATATAGAAAAAAGATGGTTTGGGGGAATTTAAAATGACTGATATGCAAACTCCATTTGCGTTAATTTTACATGGTGGCAACGCGAGAAGCGCGTCACTTGAAGCAATTGCTTTTGCAAGACAAGGAGATTTTGAGAATGCGAGTGAAAAGATGACACTTGCTAGGGAAGAAATTTCAGCAGCTCATCGTATTCAAACAGACTTAATTCAAGAAGAAGCAAGAGGAAATCATGCAGAAATCAGTTTACTGTTAGTGCATGCACAAGATCATTTAATGAATGCAATTACAGTGAAAGAACTTGCTGAAGAATTTATCACTCTTCATAAACGAATAGAAGAGAAAGTGACAGTATAAGATGTACATTTTATTATGTTGTGCAGCAGGCATGTCAACGAGTATGGTTGTAAGAAAAATGCAAGAAGAGGCAATGAAACAAGGGAAGGATTATAAAATTAAAGCAGTTGATTCAGAACTTGTGAAACTGGAAATAAAAAATGCTGATGTTGTTTTAATTGGTCCGCAAGTGAAATATTTATTTCCAGCCGTAGAGTTTCTTGCAAATTCATACAATATACCAGTTGCGATTATAGACCAACGAGATTATGGCATGTGTGATGGTTTGAAAGTACTGAAACAAGCAGAACAATTAGTTTTAGCATAATTATATTTTTTAAATATAAACATTATAATGTTATAACTTTATTTCATCCTTTCATAGAAAAGAGAAAGAGGAGGGGTTTTGATGAATGGTTTTATGAGTTTTATGGAACAAAAGATTATGCCAACAACACAAAAGATTGCCGGACAGCGACATTTATTAGCAATTCGAAACGGGGTTATTTCTACATTACCTTTAACGATTGTCGGATCATTTTTCGTTATCTTTTTAAACTTACCAATTGATGCATATATGGAGTGGATTGCACCGTTTCGCCATATTTTAGATATTCCATTCCGATTTACAGTAGGACTAATGGCGTTATACGCAGCATTTGGGGTAGGGGCTTCACTCGCGAACTTTTATCAGCTCAATCAGTTAAGTGCAGGGTTATTATCTGTACTCGCCTTTTTACTAGCATCAGTTGAACCAATTCAAATTACGAAAGCCGTACCAGGTGTTATTGATGCAGGTAGATACATTTCAGTAGGAACATTAAGTGCAACATCTTTATTCGGCGCAATTGTTACAGCTTTAATTGCAGTAGAAATTTATCACTTTATGATTAAACATAATATCTCAATTAAATTACCAGATAGTGTACCACCAGCAGTTTCAAATTCGTTTGCAGCATTAATTCCAACGTTAGCAGTTATTCTTTTATTCTGGGGCATTCGTTACGGTTTGAAATTTGATGTAAATACAACAATCACATATTTAATCGCACCACTAAAATCAGTATTAGTAGGAAATAATTTATTCGGCGGTTTATTAACAGTATTCTTAATCGTATTCTTCTGGTCATTCGGTATACATGGCCCTGCGATTTTAGGACCGATCATTCGTCCAATGTGGGATTCAGCAATTCTTGAAAATATGGAAGTATTCACAGCTACAGGAAATGCACATCAATTACCAAACCTATTTACAGAGCAATTTATTCAATGGTTCGTATGGATCGGTGGATCAGGATCGACGTTAGCTTTAGTTATTATGTTTATGTTCTCTAAATCTAAGTTCTTAAAAGAGTTAGGTAGATTATCATTCGTGCCAGGCTTATTCAATATTAATGAACCAATTATTTTCGGGGCACCAATTGTAATGAACCCAATCCTAATTATTCCGTTCGTAATTACACCGTTAGTGACAACGACAGTATCATATTTCGCAGTTGTTTCAGGTATGATTCCGATGATGATGGCGAAATTGCCATTTACGATGTTAGCGCCAATTGCAGCGGTTATTAGTACGGACTGGACAATTATGGCTGGTGTACTTGTACTTGTTAACTTTGTTATCTCATTCGTTATTTACTATCCGTTCTTCAAAATGTATGAGAAACAACAATTAGCAGGAGAGGAGAAAGAAAAATGCTCGGAGCAATTATCATCTTAATTACATTTGTAGCGGGGCAGTGTATTGCACATTATTCAAAATGGGTACAAAGTAAATCGTTATTAATTTTACTATTAGTATCAATTGTATTTATCGGTAGTTCAATGGGTGCCTATGTAATGCTAAGCTTACAATCACCGTACGTAATTATTGTACCAACGATTTTATGTGCAACATGTTTATCTGCAAAATATAGATTTACGAGCATGGCATTAATACAACGTGTGAAGGAGATGCAAAAGCATGGAGCGTAAATTAGGAATTTCACTTTATCCAGAGCATTCAACGAAGGAAAAAGATATGGCATACATTTCGGCAGCGGCACGCCACGGTTTTTCAAGAATATTCACATGCCTATTGTCTGTGAATCGTCCGAAAGAAGAGATTGTAGCTGAATTTAAAGAAATTATTCATCATGCAAAAGATAACAATATGGAAGTTATTTTAGATGTAGCTCCGGCTGTCTTTGATCAGCTTGGTATTAGTTATAGTGATCTATCATTTTTCGCAGAGTTAGGTGCAGACGGTATTCGATTAGATTTAGGGTTTGACGGATTAACTGAAGCGAAAATGACAAATAACCCGTACGGCTTAAAAATTGAGCTAAACGTAAGTAACGATATTGCGTACTTAGAAAATATTCTTTCGCATCAGGCAAATAAGTCAGCTTTAATTGGTTGTCATAACTTCTATCCGCAAAAATTTACTGGACTTCCATACGAATATTTCATTCGCTGTAGTGAACGTTTTAAAAAACACGGTATTCGCACGGCAGCGTTTATTACGTCACATGCAGCTAACATCGGTCCATGGGATATTAACGACGGATTATGTACATTAGAAGAGCATCGTAATTTACCAATTGAAGTACAAGCGAAGCATTTATGGGCGACAGGGCTAATCGATGATGTCATTATCGGAAATGCTTATGCGAGTGAGGAAGAGTTGGAGAAAATAGGAAATTTAAATCGCTACATGTTACAGTTAAAGGTACACTTTGTAGACGAGGCGACTGAAGTAGAGAAGAGAGCCACGCTGCAAGAATTACACGTAAGACGCGGCGATATAACAGAATATATGGTACGTTCTACAGAAGTACGTAAGAAATACAAGGACTATGACTTCCCGGTGCGCGAAAGTGTACGACAGGAAAGAGGGCAAGTTGTAATTGGAAACAATTCATTTGGTAAGTATAAAGGTGAACTACAAATCATTCTAAAAGAAATGCCGATAGATGAACGGAAAAATATTGTCGGTACAATTGCAGAAGAAGAGTTATTCTTACTAGATTATGTAGGAGCTTGGACGCAGTTTACTTGTGTGGAATAGGGGAGAGAAGGAGAGGATGCTGTGGCATCCTCTTTTTTCTGTTGAAATGGTAGTCTATCGTATATAGAATTGGACGGGAGTGAAGGAGAAAGAATGTAAGAATCATAAAAAAAGAGTCAGCCTCAATGAGACTGACTCTTTTTTTACTAACTAGTTTAATACTTTAACTGTAACTGTTTTACGTCCCCAGCTACTTGATGAACCTTTATCTGGCATTAAAACGTCGATTTTATTACCTTTAATAGCTCCACCAGTATCACCAGCGATTGCTACTCCGTAACCTTCAACCCATACTTTTGAACCTAATGGAATGACACTTGGATCAACCGCGATTAGTTTCATGTTTGGATTAGCTGTTAAGTTGTGACCTAAAGCTGATTTTACTTGGTCGCCTGCTTTATAACCATTTTCAAGTGGATCTGCTGTATAAGCTGTTGCTACAACGCGTAACTCACGAGAAGATGATGGTGCACTTGTTTCAGTTTCTTTTGCGACAGGTTGTTGTGTAGCTGGTTTTTGAGCTTTAGC
>NZ_JAKUFF010000045.1:0-37815 GCF_022663305.1 Bacillus cereus group sp. BfR-BA-01408
TAGTAGTGGTGCAACAAGTCCAGCTCCTAGTCAAAATAATAATGGTGCTGTAGAAGCTGAAAGACAAGCGGAAGCGCAGCGTAAAGCTGAAGAAGAGAGACAGCGTGTAGCGGAGGAACAAAGAAAGGCAGAGGAAGAGAGACAGCGTGTAGCTGAAGAGCAAAGAAAAGCAGAAGAGGCACGTAAACGAGAGGAAGCACAGCGTCAAGCTGATATGGAAAAAGGGCAGCTTGAGGGACAAAAAAGTGGAGAGACTGATTTTAAAGCAGGGAAAAATGATGCGGAATCACATTTAGCTGGGAAATCAGATACATATAAAGAAGCATTCAAAACTGCTTATGCTGCATCTTGGTCTTTAGAAGAGCAGAAGAAAACGCATTTTGAAAAAGGAAAAGAGCAAGGTTTAGCACAAGAGACGATGGAAGATAGTCAAATTGCTCCAGATTTTAAGCCAAACTTTGCAGAAGGTTTCCAAGTAGGGAATAAAGAAAGAACAGAAAAAATTGAAAAAGAGCAAGCTGAACTAGGGGAAAAGGCAGGTAAGGAATTAGCTGGAAAGAACCCTGGAAATAGAGAGAAAGATGTGTACGTGAAGGCGTATGAAACAGCTTATGAAAAGGGTTATAAGTCTACAAAAAAAGCAGTAGAAAAGGCTGGCTATAAGTATGCATTTGAAAACTATGATTTGAAAGTTCCTGCTAAGTATGAAAAGAATGAATCGTTAAAGAAATGGTTCATTGAAGGATTTAAATCAAATAAAAAAGCAGCAGAAATTAGAGAAGAAGGATATAAAAAAGGAGACAGTTGGCTTGCATTCTTCTATAAAAATTTTGTGCCAAGTGAATATAAAGAACATAAAAATCTGTACGAACAAGCGATAGAAAAAGGTAAGAATGCATAAAAAAGATGAGGGGTTTCCCCTCATCTTTTTTAATCCATCCATTTTACTAATTTTTTAGAAATTAGTAATAAAACACAACCTAATACAATTGCTACAGCGCCAATTACTGTAAATACTTCAGCATATCCAAGTGAAGTTGTGAAGCTTGCAAGTTGTCCACCTAAAATGTTGGCGATTCCTGAGCTTGCTAACCATACTCCCATTAATAAAGAAGCAAGTTTTACTGGGGCAAGTGCACTAACCATTGATAGTCCAACAGGTGATAAGAATAGCTCACCTAACGTATGGAAAAGATACGTAAAGACGATAAATAGTAAGTTTGCTTTTTCTGTAATGTTATGTTCATCACTACCTGTTTTTAATGTAGCAATAACGAGAATGATATAACCGATACCGAGCAAGATCATACCAAGTCCCATTTTAGTTGGGATTTTTAAATCCCCACGCTTGCGAGTTGCAAGTTTTGCCCATAATGCTGAAATGACTGGAGCAAGTAAAATAATAAATAATGGATTGACCGATTGGAACCAAGATGTTGGAATTTCCCATCCGAACACAGAGCGGTCTACAAATTTGTTTGTATATAATGTTAATGAGCTACCAGCTTGTTCAAAGCCAGCCCAGAAGAAGACAACGAAGCATGTTAAAATGACGATAACTGCAGTACGTTGTTTTTCTTTTTTTGTTAACGGTGTATCACCTACTGATGGTTGTCCATCTGTTGTTTGTAAATCGCGAGTTGGTTTTTTACCAATATCACCAAGGAAGCGATTGGATAGTGTTGTAAATAAAATTTGTCCAATGATCATTCCGATTGAAGCGGCTAAGAATCCGTAACGGAATCCGTAATGTACAACGCCATCAACCGTTGTTTTGAATAAATTTTCTGATAAAAATCCGCAAACGAGTGGAGCTAAAAATGATCCGACATTAATACCCATATAGAAAATGGTAAATGCACTATCACGTTTTGGATCGTTCTCTTCATATAATTCCCCAACCAGTGTAGAGATGTTCGGTTTGAAGAATCCGTTACCGATAATAATAAGCGCTAATCCGAGGTATAGGCCGACTTGGTTTTGCAAGGCAAATAGTGTAAGGTTACCGATTGCCATTGTTATACCACCAATTGTGATTGCTTTTCGTCTACCTAGGAACCGGTCTGTTAAGTATCCACCAATCATTGGTGTGAAATAACAGGCTCCAGTGTAAAATCCGTAAATAGAGAGTGCCCATGCGGGACTAAACCCAAGACCACCGCTTACTAAAGCTGTCGTTAAATATAATGTTAATAATCCTCGTAATCCATAGTAACTAAATCTTTCCCACATTTCTGTAAAGAAGAGTAAGTATAAACCTGGAGGATGTTTCTTTTTTCTTTGTTGTTCTTTTTCTAGTTGTATCGCTGATTCCATGTTATTTTCCTCCTGACACAAACAAAAACAAAGTTAATAATTTTGTACATTTAATATTTTACCTTATTAAATATTATAAGTCAATAAAGGTTGATTTTTCAGAAGAAATTGGAAAAGGGATATAGCTATAGAATGAGTGTTTCTTTTATGTTAGACTATGGACTATGTTTTCTTTGTAAAGAAGCGGTTTATTGCACTTTTTTATATGTGAAATTGATTTCATAAAAGATGAAAGTAAAGAAGGAGAAAGAGATGAAATTGTTACAGAAAAAAGAAATTTTACTTGTTAGTCTTATGTTATTCTCGATGTTCTTTGGAGCGGGGAATCTTATATTTCCACCTTTCCTTGGGTATGAAGCAGGAGAACATGTGTGGATTTCATTAGTAGGGTTTATTATATCAGCAACAGGTCTTCCGATATTGGGAGTTATTGCGATTGCAAAAGCAGGAAGTTTTCAAACGCTAGCGGGTAGAGTTCATTCTTCATTCGCCATTATTTTTCCATGTATCGTGTATGTATTTATTGGACCAGGCCTTGGCATTCCGCGTGCAGGAAGTCTCGCTTTTGAGATGGGACCGGGTCAGTTATTCCCGGAAGCAGGTAGCGTAATCTTATTATGTTACACAGTTATTTTCTTTAGTATTGTGTACTGGTTAAGTTTATCCCCGTCTAAATTAATGGGGTTGTTCGGAAAAGTTTTAACACCGTTATTATTAGGTATGATTGCTCTTATCTTTATAAAAAGCATGTTTACATCAGTAGGTAGTGTGAAAGAGGCTGCTGGAAATTATGGACAAGCGCCTATGTTCCAAGGGTTTTTAGATGGATATTTAACGATGGATGCATTAGCAGCTTTAATTTTTGGGATTGTGATTGCAAATGCTCTTCGTGCAAAAGGTATTGAAGATGATAAAGGTTTAGCGAAATATATGAGTATTGCTGGAATTGGTGCAGGACTATTATTATCTATTATTTATGTCATACTTGGATATGTCGGTTCAATGAGTGGGTCATTGGGGATATTTGATAATGGCGCGCAAGTGTTAGCACAAGTGATGACTACATTATTTGGACAAGGCGGAGTCGTTTTATTAGGACTTATTTTTACGATTGCGTGCTTATGTGTTTCAATCGGACTTGTTACATCTTGTAGTCAATTTTTCGCAAGTGCATTTCCGAAAGTAGCGTATAAAGTGTGGGCATTTATCTTAAGTTTTGTTAGTATGATTTTAGCTAATTTAGGATTAACACAAATTTTAAAAGTATCAGTACCAATTCTTGGATTTATTTATCCAGTTGCATTGACGCTTATTATTTTAGGGCTATTCCATAAGTATATTGGAAAGTATGTATGCATATATCCAGTTACAATTGTGATTGTAGCAGTATTTAGTGCAATCGATATCTTCAATAAAAATGTGATGATGAATCAGTGGACATCAGTATTGAAATACATTCCGTTTTATATAGAAGGTGTTGGGTGGATCATTCCAGCTATTATAGGTGCTTGTATTGGTGTTATCGTGAGTAGTGTTTTAAATAAGAAGAAATGAGTAAAAAGGTGTTTTCCGATTTCGGAAAACACCTTTCTTTTTTGGGAAAAATAGTATTGAAAATGAATAGACTAAGAGTATGATAGAAGTAATTGGTAATATATAGGTTTTGAACGGATGATGAGGGGGGAGCGTATGAAGGAGGATTTGAATAAGAAAATAGAAGCACTCGAAACGGCAATTGAAACGATTCAAGAAGCACTTTTTGAATTGAAAGCAAAACAAAGAGAAATAGAAGTAGAAAATGCTCAGCAACATGTTAGTAAGGAAAAGAAAGAATATATTGAAACGGTGATGGAGGAAAAACAAAAAGTAGAAGTAGCTACAATAAAAGAGCCTGTGCAAGAACGTGAGGTAAAACAAGTGGATATATCTGCTTTTAAGCCGGAACCATTTAATATTATTAAGTTTTGCCAAACGTGGTTACCACGCATATTTGTCGGTATTATGTTGCTTGGAGTAATTTGGTTATTTAAAGCAGGGGTAGATGCAGGATTATTAACACCAGCAATACGAATTGTGTTTGGTATTTTCCTATCAATCGGTTTTTATTATATAGGGGATATTCAAATTAAACGCGAGCGGCAAGCGTTAGGGTTAGTACTAGCAGGAGGAAGTATTACGGGTATAGTTTTAACGACATTTGCGGCACATTATTTATATGGATTTATTCCGGCGAGTGTCGCGTTTCTATGTAATATCGCATGGGTCATTTTAGGTATTTATATAGCGAAGAGATATCAATCGGAATATCTTACTATATTCGTAGCGGTAGGAGCTTTCTTCGTGCCGTTCTTATTAAATAGTACAACTCCTAATCCGTATATTTTCTTTGGATATGAGATGATACTAACGCTCAGCTTATTATGGTATGCGTTGAAAAATCGTTATCAGTATTTATATATGATTTCTTATGTTGTTGCTGCTATTGTTCTTTTTGTCTTCTTTGCTGTTATGTCAATGTTAGTAGAGGATTTGCAAGTCCAGTTAACAGTAGTTTATGGTTTAATTCACTTACTATTATTTTGGCATATGTTTACGGAGAGAAGTTTTATAGTAGAGCCACGCTTGGCGATATTTAGTGCGAATGCAGTCTTCTTTATATTAGCCATTTCAAAAATACCTGAATTTACAACATGGGGATTAATGATAAGTGCACTCGTGCACGCTATTATGTTTGTGTTTGAATATAGGAAGAATAGACATTCTACATTTACAAATCTTTTATTTGGTTTCGCAATGGGAGCATTTAGTTTAGCGATTTTATATGAGTATAGTTTAGTGAATGCAGCGATTGTATTATTATTACAAGGTTTCCTTGGTATGTTTACTTCTATTAAAGGAAAACAACAGATAAAATTGTATGTTAGTGCGACGGTTTACGCAATTGGAATGATACAGACTATTTTTAGCCCGTTTGATCAATTTATTTCGGCAGGCTTTGTTGCTCATCTTATTTTAATAGGAACGTTCTATTATTGCATGAGACAAGCAAAAGAAGTATTAGCAAGCTTTGGCAAGTATGTGTATTCTATAGCACTCTATTGGTTTATGGTGATTGTATTTATTACAATTACTAGAATCGGTGAAGTTTTGTCCACAGATGGAAGCATAATAAGCATATCTGTATCGTTATTATGGATGGTATATGCATTATTTGCAGTTTGGTTTGGACGGAATAAAAATATGAATGAAATATTGTATGCAGGCTTAGTCGTGTTAGTCGTAACGATAGGAAAGCTATTTCTTCTAGACTTACCAGAAGTTTCAATGATGATTAGGGCAGTGTTATTTTTAATAGTAGGTAGTATAGGTATCGTTATTTCAAGAATGTTTTTCTCAAAAGAAGAGAAGTGAGAAGAAGGCAATCCATATCTGGATTGCCTTTTTCATTATTTCTTATTAATCGTTACAGCTTCATTATATTTCGCTGTTGTATTTTGGCGTAAACGAAGTGTTGCTTGTCCAGTCGTATTTGGATCGATTTGTACGTTCACAATTTTTTCAGCAGAACCTAAGCTGTTTGTTGTGAAAGAAAATGCACTACTATATCCGAAAGTAGATGGCCAAGTGCCGTTTGTATTTTGAACTTTTGCTACTTGTGTACCACCAGTAGTGAATATACCTAAAGAGTAATTAGTGTATGTTGTATTTGGTAATAAGTTATTTACTTGAATTTTGATTTGGAACACTTCATTGTTTGGTAGAGTGCTAGGGTGTGTAACTACGTAGTCATTTGCTGTTACTGCACCGTTATAGCCATATGAACCAGGTTTAAAAGTATTTGTATTAAACCATTGATAACCTGCATTTGGCGCACTCCAAGGTTCAGGTTGTGGCTCAGTTGATAAGCTTGGTTGTTCAAATGTTTGTAAAGTGGTAGGTAAATCAAGTTGTAAACCATTTACTTGATCTAAACTTGTAAATGTTTCTTTATTCGATAGCCAATTTACGATATTTTCTAGTAAGGTAGCATCGTTTTCTTCTTTATATCCATCGTAAGTTTTCTTTGTTTGACCAGAGTCTTCACGAACGTATTTTGGCGTAGCATCTTCAACAGGAGAAGAGTCTCCAATAAAGGCAGCTTTTCCAAGTCCTACTTTTGCGATCGCAGCATAAGGACCTTCTGCAACACCACCGCCGTTATATACACCGCTATCGACAGCGTTATTCCATTTTGACGGATTCTCTGGAAGATAAACAAGTCCTTTTGCTAGTTTTGGATTTGTAATTGCTAAAGTAGAACCAGCATGCATTGCTACAGATGAAACCCCTTCTGTAATTCCGAATGATTGTTCAGGTGATACAATATTTTTAGCGGAAACATCACCGATTGCATTATAGCGGAAGCGAATACCGAAGTTGTCAGATAGCCAATCAGAGCTTTCTACTCCTTGCATAGCTTGTGAATTGGCTTCTTCGTTAGACATTCCTTTTGCTGGATTATCCCAAGCACCGCGTCTATATCCGTTAAATACTTCAGAAGAGTCCCAACGATTTTTATTACGATCTGCATTATAATGATCGGCAATGAAGAAGATACTACCGCCATTTTTCACGTATTGTAACATAGCATCTTGTTCAGATTTTTTGTAAGGAATATTTGCTTCTGGAACGATAAACACATTGTAGTCTTTTAAATCTTCGTATGTAATCGGTGTTGATTTACGTAGTTCTTTTACATGATAGCCGTTTTGGGCAATGCCGTTTCCGAAATCAGAAAAGCCACCATCAATAACCCAGTCAGCAGTCCCGGCAGTTTGACCGTGTGTATTATCGAATAATACTTTTTTCCCATTGTTTTGATTTACAACTTTTGCAGCAATTTCAGGAGCTGGGTCTACAGAGCTTTCTGCATAAGTAGACGGTATGAACGAAGTCCCTATACTTAGTGTAATTGCTGTTGCTAAAGAAAATGTAATCCATTTTTTATTCTTCATAGAAGAATCCCCCTAATAATAAATATATGTGCTTTAATAATGTAATTTATTTTTCTGTAAAAATAAAGACGGAAAACATAAAAAATATTAAAAATTTGTAAAAATACCGTGAAATTTGTTGAGAAATATTTATAGAGATTTAAAAACATCCCTTCCAAGTAATAAGGAAGGGATGTTTTGCTTAACTAATTTTTGAATTAGGTGTTTCATCAATTTTATGAAAACCTTTCATGTAATACACGACAGCTAAACCGATAAGCCAAATTGGTCCAACAATTAATGCAATCCTTGTATCTTCTGAATACGCCATTATACATAATACGAGTGCAAGGAAAGCAAGTGAGAAATATGAACTTAATGGGTATAAAGGCATTTTATACGATAACTTTTGTTTGTTTTGCGTCGGCAAACTTTTACGGAACTTAATTTGAGCGACTAATATAATACCCCAAGTCCAAATTGCCCCGAAAGTTGAAATACTAGTGAGCCATGTAAATACTTTTGCGGGCACAAGATAGTTTAATATAACACCAACGAGTAAAACGATTGCTGTTGCTACAATTCCTTGACTTGGAATGCCATTTTTATTTAAACGACCGAATCTTTCAGGAGCTTTTTTCTGCTGAGCTAATGTATACAGCATGCGGCCTGTACTAAATAAACCACCATTACAAGAAGAAAGAGCTGCTGTTAATACGACAAAGTTAATAATTCCTGCTGCTTTTGCGATACCGATTTGCTGAAATGTTAATACAAATGGACTTCCTTTCTCACCAAGTTCGTTCCATGGATAAATTGCCATCATAACGAATAGAGCCCCAACGTAGAACAGTAATATTCTCCAAAATACGTTGTCGATTGCTTTTGCGAGTGTTTTTTTCGGGTTTTGCGCTTCACCCGCTGTAACGCCGATTAATTCAACGCCTAAATAAGCGAATAGCACCATTTGCATGGAGAGGAGTAACCCAGAAAAACCATTTGGGAACCAGCCACCATGTGACCAAAGGTTTGAAATGCCAGTAGCGATACCACCGTTTCCGAAGCCAAATAAAATAATACCAGCCCCAACTACCATCATACAGATAATTGTGACAATTTTAATGAGAGCAAACCAAAATTCAAGTTCTCCAAATACTTTTACAGATAAAAAGTTGAAAGCACTCATTAATAATAGAGCGAGTAACGCCCAAGTCCAGCGCGGAATATCTGGGAACCAGTACTGCATGTAAATGCCAGCAGCCGTAATTTCAGCCATGCAAGTAACAACCCATAAGAACCAGTAGTTCCAACCAGTAATATAGCCAGCTAGTGGTCCAAGATAATCATATGCATATTTACTAAAAGAGCCAGCAACAGGTTGTTCAATTGCCATTTCTCCGAGTGCTCGCATAATGAAAAAAATAACGAGTCCAGCAATCATATAGCCTAGTAAAATAGAAGGGCCAGCTAGTTTAATAGCAGAAGCAGATCCTAAAAATAGTCCAACGCCAATAGCTGAACCGAGTGACATTAAAGTAATATGTCGTTCTTTTAAACCGCGGTTTAAAGTTCCAGATTTGTTTGTGTGCTGCATAAGAAGAATCCCCCTTGTAGAGTGAACGATATTTGAATGCGTTTACTAAATATTTAACTATTTCAAATTATAAAACATTTCTATCTGTTATGCTACAAAAATAATCATTATTAACTGTACTACATCTGTGCTTGTCAGACTTAAACTTAAAATTCGAACTATTAGCGAATATATTGACTCTTCTTTTTATTGATTGTTAAGATTAAGTATTATATTTTCTCACATACTAGTAAGAAAAGAATGTGTGATAATAATTTAGATGTAGGAAGGGTACATAACCATGTTTCAATTACAAAAATATAACACTTCTGTGAAGCAAGAGCTTTTAGCTGGCATCACAACTTTTTTTACATTTGCGTATATTCTTGTCATCAATCCGAAAATATTATCTGATGCAGGTGTACCATTTGATCAAGCTTTTACGGCAACGATTATTGCGACTGTTGTAGGGACGCTATGTATGGCGTTTTTAGCTAACTATCCAATTGTTATTGCTCCAGCTATGGGAATGAATGCGTATTTTGCTTATTCTGTTGTTCAACAGGCAGAGGGGATTACATATGTCATTGCGTTTTCAGCAGTATTTGTAACAGGTATCATTTTTCTTTTATTATCTTTCACTTCATTTAGGCAAAAGCTTATTGTCGCAATTCCTGATAGTTTAAAACATGCAATTGCAGGTGGAATTGGGTTATTTATTGCTTTCATTGGATTACGTCTATCTGGAATTATCGTTGATCATCCATCTAACTTAGTTACGATTGGTGATTTCCATTCTCCAGCCGTTATTTTAACTTTAGTTGGTTTGATTTTAGCGGCGGTATTAATGGCATTGCGTGTGAGCGGTGCATTATTTATTAGTATGATTGTGACAGGAATTATCGCCTTCTTTACAGGGCAGCTGAAGTTTACGGATAAAATTGTTGCGATGCCTCATTTACCAGAGGGGATTATCGTTTCAAATCCAATCAACGCCTTTTCAGATGTAATTGAATACGGATTATATGGCGTTGTATTTTCATTTTTACTTGTACTGTTATTTGATACAACAGGAGCATTACTCGGTTTAATTAAACAAGCAGGTTTAATTACAGATAATACAGAGAAACGTTTTGGTAAAGCATTTATTGCGGATGCAATTGGCGGTACTACAGGCTCTATCTTTGGGACAAGCCCAACAGCAGCGACGATTGAATCGTCAGCTGGTATTGCTGCAGGTGGTAAAACGGGATTAACAGGTATTGTAGTAGTCGGCCTAACGATTATAACGGCATTCTTTAGCCCTGTTATTGCTTCTTTATCAAGCGTAGCCGCTATTACAGCTCCTTCATTAATTATTGTAGGTAGTTTAATGGCACAAAGTATTCGTGATATTAATTGGAATGAATTTGAAGATGCATTACCAGCATTTTTAATTTTCGTTGGTATTCCGTTAACGTCTAGTATTGCGAATGGAATTGCAATTGGATTTTTAGTGTATCCAGTCTTAAAAATTGTGAAAGGGAAAGGGATGGAAGTACATCCATTACTATACTTATTTACAATTTTATTTGGATGTCATTTATTCTTATAATATAGGAGAGGGGGCTTCTTATGAGGGGCTCCTTTTTTGTGTATAATAAAGTGAAACTATAAGTAGTTACGAAAAATATAAATTACATAATGGAATATATATGTTACAATAAGGTGGAGGTGGAACATGGATGGCTGTAAGTAAAATAAAAGTCGCGCGTGTTCAGTTAGATTTAACACAGCAACAATTAGCAGAAAAAGTAGGCGTTACAAGGCAAACGATTAGTTTAATTGAGAAGGGGAAATACAACCCATCTTTAGATTTATGTTTGAAAATTTGTTATGCAGTAGATAAAACTTTGAATGATTTATTTTGGGAGGAAAAGGAGTGAGGGGATGAGAATCGTGAAAGATGAACGCTTAATGATTGAGGGGCTAAAACATATTAGACTCGTTTTCATCTTACAAAATATTATCATACTAGGTATTGTTTTTTATCGCTACGTTTTGCAAGGTGCAGGATATGAAAGTGTTTCGGATTTATTAATGGTATTTATGTGCGGGATCATAGTTATTAACTTTTTAAACTTGAAAAATTCAGTGGAAGTGTATGAGCATACGGGCGGAGTATCACGCAGTTATCTTATGAAGCTATTATTCATTCCTGTAGGTATTGTTATTGGTATTTTAGCTATTTGTATCGTTGTAACACCAGATATTTCGATAAAGGAAATCAGTTTGACAGGACTTATTATGTTAGCTTGTTTTTTAGTTCCTAGTCTGTTTATATACATATATATGAAAAAGATAAAAAGTGAAGATTGAAATATAAGAAAAGCTTTCCCGTATTGTGGAAAGCTTTTCTTATATTCTTTTATATAGTACTTTATGAAGACCAATTGGTTCAATTTCAAAGATTTCACCATGTTCTTGGAAGCCTAAGCGCTTGTAATAGTCAGACACAGTAATTCGGCCATTACACCATAACATATTTGCTTGACGCTCTTGTAAGATTTGTTCTGCTTTCTGAATTAAGGAGCTTCCAGCGTGGTTGTTTCGAAATTCAGGTAATGTTGCCATTCCTCGTAGACGATAATGAATACCCGTTGGTAGGTCAGGATATATTTCTTTTGAGAAGGAAGCGATACTAATTAGTTTATCATTTATAAATGCCCCTAGGTGAAAGCTGTCTGTTTCATAGTCGGAAGGATATTTACAATCTGCTAATGTTTGACTCGGGCGCAAAATTTTTTGACGTAATACGTAAGTTTCAGATCCGTCAATATTTTTCACGGTAATCATATTAACATCCTTTCTTATAACGCTTTTTCTGTTAATTGTATAAAGAAATAGGCAGGTGCGGCGAAAAGTCCGAGTATGCTAGCGGTTCCGAGAAGGAGTGAAAGTAAGAGGCAAGAGTACTTTATTCCATTCGACTTTTTCCATCCGTAACTACAAATTTCAATACTAACACCGATGAGAATAATGGCCACGAGTATTTCGGCTAATAATAAGAGAGCTAAAGTTATAATAGACATAATGTAATTCATCCCCATAATATGTGATAGTAACATTTTACCATATGAAATGGAAAAAAATGCCCCTCAATTATGTGAGGGGCATTTTTTTATTCTAATATGTTTTTTAGTGTATCAATATGTTCTTTTGAGCCTGTTACAAGTAATGTATCACCGTGTTGTAGTCTTGTATCACCATGTGGGATTAATGCTTTATTCCCACGATAAATTTGAATGACTAGTACATCACCTAAAAACGGAAGGCGACGAAGTGCAACACCGTTATATTTATTGCTCCGTAGTTCAACTTCACGGACTGTTTCGTTTGCTGTTGTAATTAAGCGAACGAGACTCGGTTTATCAATTAGCGCACGTAATAGAATACGTGTAGAGTTAATTGTTGAGAAGACAGCGATATGTTCTTGTGTTGCTTTTTCTTGTAGAAGTGGATCTTCTACACTTGCAATAACATGTTCAACACCTAGTTCTTTTGCGTGTTCTGCTAATAATAAGTTTTGCTCATCATCACTTGTTGCAACAACAACTCGGTCTGCATGAAAGGCTGTTTGTTCAGTTAACGATGCAATTGTGATGTCATCTAATTTCACGATAGGGAAGTCATGTGATTTCGCTTCCTGATCATTTATTTTGTTTTGACGCATCATATATAGTGTTACGTCATAATCTTCTCGTTTTAAATCAAGTGATAACGGAAGGGTAATTCTGCTCGCACCAATAATAGAAACTTTTGGTTTTGGTGTTTCCACTTTTGGGAACATCTTTTTAAATAATATAGGCGCAAAAATACAAGTAATAACTGCGCTTAAAATAAGGGAAGCAGATAAACTTGGACTGATGATCCCTAACTTTTCACCAATTTGTGCAGCTGCAATAACTAAAGAAAGTGTCGATGTTAATAAGATGGCACTCCCCAGTACGATATTACGTGGATACCATTTTCGTAAAACGAGGGATGGTAACAGTTTTGAGATAAAGAGTCCTACAATTAGAATTGGAATCATGAGCATACTAGAAGGCTCTTTAAAAATAGACCAAACCTCTAAATTTACACCAACCATTACGAAGAAAATAGGAATGAAGAAACCGTATCCGATAGAATCCAGTTTTTCAACCATATCTTCATTTGGTGATAATAATGATACGAGTACACCTGCTAAGAAGGCACCTAAAATATTTTCAGCTCCAACGGATTCAGATAACCCAACTAATATTAAGATGAGTGCAAAAACAGCTCTTGTATCAATTTGTACACTACCAGCTTTTAAGCTATCCAAGTATGGAATGTTTTTAAAACGTTTTGCAACGAAGTAAATAACAATACCAGCGCCGAATAGAAGAAGAAGGAGCCACATGCTTTGACCGCTTTCGGAATTTAATCCGACGAATACAGCAAGTAAAATCATTGTAACTAAATCCGCAATAACAGCGACTAATAAAATGATTTGCCCAATTGCTGTTTTTCCTAAGTTATTCTCTTTTAATGTTGGTACGACAACACCTAAAGAGATTGTTGAAATGATTAAAGTCATAAACATTGCATTATCTACAAATCCTAGCCATACGAATAGTAGTGATAGGGCATAAGATAAGATGAAAATAAAGAAGAAGATAATGCTTGCTGCTTGGAATGTGTTTGGTTCGTTTGTCGTGTTCTTTTTCCCTTTTTGTTTAAAGATAGAAAAATCAATTTCTAAACCGCTTAAAAACATAAGAAAGATAAATCCTAGTGTCGATAAGACTTGAAGCCACATATCTGGCTCAATAATATTAAACCCACTTTTACCTACAAAGATCCCTGCGATGATTTCTGCAACAACGACAGGAAGTGCTTTTAATTTAAAGCGTTGTAACAAAAGGGGAACGAAAAACGCGATTGCAACGACAACCATAAGTGATAGAACAGAAGTGTGATGTTCCATTGCGTTCTCTCCCTTCAAATAAATATAGTACCTATTTAGCCATATAATAGGTAGAAAAGCAACGCATATGGATTCGATTTCATAAAGAAAGAGTTTTCTTAACATTTGTCATAATAAGTATATTTTTCATGATTCTGTTGTTAATTCCGTAATGTGGATGTAATAGGGGAGGGAATAAAAAAAGACTGCTGAGCAATCTCAGCAGTCTTTTCCATGTACATTACATTGAGAAGAAGATCCATACAGTTAAACCAACTGTTGCAGTTGCAACGAAGAAACTGTAGATCATAGTAAGAATTTGAACTCTTCCTTCTCCTTCTTTTAAATGCATGAACATAATTAATTGTAACAACGCTTGCGCAACAGCCATTATGATAATGGTAGTTAAGATCGTTGATAGTGGCAGGGTTGTGTAAAGTGCCACGTATAAAGCTAGAAACGTTAGTGCAAGCGATAAAATAAATCCGAAAACGTGTGACCAAGGGAATCCGCTATGCGCATGCCCGTTTGCTTGGTTGTTATTTTGACCCATTTACGCCACCATCCCGTTCAAGTAAACTAGTGTGTAAATAAAGACCCAAACTAGATCAAGGAAATGCCAGTATAAGCTGATAATGAATACTTTACGAGCTGTAACTGGTGTTAAACCTCGTTTTAAAATTTGGATAATAACACAAATTGCCCAAATGATACCGCCTGTTACGTGGGCTCCGTGTGTTCCAAGAAGAACGAAGAATCCAGATAGGAAAGCACTTGTTTGAATTGTTGCGCCTTCACCAATATACATAATGAACTCTTCAATTTCGAAGAATAGGAAGCCTGCACCTAAAAGTAATGTAAGGACGAACCATCCAAGCATTGCTTTTTGGTTGTGCTTACGCATTTCGTGAATCACGATACCACATGTGAAACTACTTGTTAAAAGTAGTAATGTTTGAATTAAAAGCGTTTTAAGTTCAAACAGTTGTGCTGGTGTTGGGCCATCTGCCGTACGACCAGCAAGTACTAGATAAGAGGCGAAAAGTGTTGCGAACAGCATAATTTCAGCCCCAAGAAAAATCCAGAATCCTAGGATATTCAATCTGCTTTGTTCGGATTGATATTCCAAAGGTAAGCTTTTATCTAAAGCCGCCATATCATTTCACCTCTCATGCTACATGTTCTGATTTTTTAATTTCATCAACACTAATATAGTAACCTTCATCGTAATCGAATGAACGATAGATTAAGCAAGCTAAAATACCAATGCCGCCGATTGCTGCAAGCCAGAACCAGCTAAATACTAATGCGAAACCTGCAAGACCGAAGAATCCAGACGCAATAATAGGCACGCCAGAGTTACTTGGCATGTGAATTGGTTTAATATCTTCTGCTGCTGGTGTAACTGTTTCTCCGCGTTTCTTCATGTACCAGAAAGCATCAGCTTCTTTGATTTCAGGAAGTTTTGCGAAGTTGTAATGTTGTACAGGAGATTGAGTTGCCCATTCAAGTGTACGGCCATCCCATGGATCTCCAGTTGTGTCACGTTCTCCGTGACGAGCACTCCAAATTACGTTGTAACAAAGAAGTACGAAACCAATACCCATCATTACTGCACCGACAGATGCGATTTGGTTTAGCCATCCCCATCCAAGGCTTTCAGAGTAAGTGTACATACGACGAGTCATACCGTCTAAACCTAAGAAGTACATTGGGAAGAAACAGATGTTGAATCCGCTCATAAAGATCCAGAATGTCCATTTACCTAGGCGTTCATTTAACATATGACCAGTCATTTTTGGATACCAGAATGTGAATCCAGCAAGCATAGCGAATACTGTACCTGCGATTAATACGTAGTGGAAGTGAGCGATTAGGAAGTAGCTGTTATGGTACTGATAATCAGCTGCTGCCATACCAAGCATAACCCCTGTAACCCCACCGACTACGAAGTTTGGAATAAATGCCAATGACCAAAGCATTGGAACTGTAAAACGAATACGTCCTTTATACAGTGTAAACAACCAGTTAAAGATCTTAACCCCGGTTGGAATCGAAATCGCCATTGTCGAAATCGAGAAGAATGAGTTAACCGCTGGACCTGCACCCATCGTGAAGAAGTGGTGAAGCCATACGACGAAACTTAGTAAAGAAATTGCAACCATTGAGTATACCATCGCACTGTAACCGAATAGACGCTTACGTGAGAATGTACTAATGATTTCAGAGAAAATACCGAATGCCGGTAAAATAACGATATATACTTCAGGGTGACCCCATACCCAGAATAGGTTGGCCCATAACATTGGCATACCGCCGCTCGCCATCGTAAAGAAGTGAGCATCGAATAGACGGTCAAATGTCATTAATGCAAGAGCAACTGTTAATACTGGGAAAGCGAAAATAATGATAATTGTTGTAATTAAGATTGACCAAGTAAACATTGGCATTCTCATTAAAGTCATACCAGGTGTACGCATTTTTAAGATAGTAACAAGGAAGTTAATACCTGTCATTAACGTACCGAGACCTGAAATCTGTAATGCAATTGCGTAGTAGTTATTTCCTACACCAGAAGTAAACTCTGTACCTGCCATTGGGAAGTAAGAAGTCCACCCAGCGTCTGGAGAACCACCAATTACGAAAGCGATGTTGAATAACATTGCTCCGACAAAGAATAACCAGAAACTTAAAGCATTTAAGAACGGATATGCAACGTCACGAGCACCAATTTGTAATGGTACTACAAGGTTCATTAATCCCATAACGAATGGCATCGCCATGAAAAGAATCATAACTGTACCGTGTGTTGTGAAGATTCCGTTATAGTGTTCAGCGTTTAAATAAGTTGTTTCTGGGAATGTTAACTGTGCACGGATCATTAAACCGTCCATACCACCACGGAATAACATAATAACCGCAGAGATAATATACATGGCCCCAATTTTTTTATGGTCAACAGTTGTTAACCATTCGTCCCAAAGCCATTTCCATTTTTTATACTTTGTTAGTACGAAAATGATTGCTAATGTCACAAGAACGATAGAAGCGTCTGCACCGTAAATAATCGGGTCACCTGTGACAAAAAATTCATCAAGCTTCACTTTGTTCACTCCAATCTGTTGGAATTATAGCTATTATTTTTTGTTTTTGTAGTAGTTGTAATCACAATATTCAAGTGATTTTGGATCTACATAACTTAAGTGATGGCTAGAGAATGTCATACGACCAACTACACCAGGTTTAACAATTTCGTTGTACTTATCTTCTGTTAGTTTAGGAGCAGTTTGTTGTACTTCTTTAACCCACTTGTCATATTTCTCTTTAGTTTTTGCTTCAACTTCGAACTCCATGTGAGTAAATCCTTCACCAGAGAAGTTCGCGCTACGCCCTAGGTAAGAACCTGGCTTATCAGCTTGTAAATAAAGGTCCATAATCATGCCATCCATTGTGTACTTCATACCACCAAGTTCTGGTACCCAGAAAGCATTCATTGGGCCGACAGAAGTCAGTTTGAATTGAATTGGTACACCAGCTGGGATGTTTAAATAGTTAACGGTTTCAATTTTTTCCTCTGGGTAACTGAATAACCATTTCCAGTTTGCAGATGTAACATAAATCTCCACTGGTTTAATATGTTTGGACTCTTTCGGAACCTCTTCCGAAGCATAAGTTGCTTTTACTGTTGGAATCGATAATGCGATAACGATAATAACAGGAACAAGCGTCCAAATGATTTCTAATAATGTGTTACCGTGTTGTTCAGGTGGCTCATAGTCCATATTCTCTGGTTTTTCACGATAACGAATCAAGATGACTGTAAACAAGATGAATACAATTGCGATAATTAATGACATAAGCAAGAATGACCAAACAATTAAATCATACTGTGCTTTTGCAACAGGTCCTTGCGGATTTAATACTGCGAGTTTTTTATCACAGCCACCGAGGAACAGAAGTAATGATAACGGAAGAAGCGAAGCCAACTTCCAAAACGCTTTCTTTAGTTGCACGATTGAAAATCTCCTTTCTCCTTGGATTGAAACTATGCCAATAAAACAATATAAACCTATTAATTTATAGAAGGCAATAGTTTTTGAGATATTGTTAAAAAATAGACACAAATGCACACTTTTTAAGGTGAATATCATTTGTAACTTGATTACATTGTAAACTATTTTCCAGAGAAAAATGCGATTGTGAAAATTTTAAGATAAATAAAGTTATACCAGGATACCCAAGAAATAGAAAAAAGCTATCTTATGATAAGAAAGATAGCTGAATATTTTGTATATTTAGTTTACTTCTTTTTTTAGACTTATTTGTTGTTCAAATGTGACAATTTTTTTATATTTCACTTGATATAAAATGTAACAAATAACCATAAATGGAATACCGCAATAAAGAGCGATTCTCTGATCTGGAATGAAAGCTAAACTTACAAATGTAATGAAATTGAGTGAGAATGCTACGATTGGAACGAGCGGATAAAGTGGTGTGCGATATTTTAAATCATTGATGTCACCACCGTTTTTCACGAAGTTTCTACGGAAGAAAAACTGTGAAGCCGCAATTGACATCCAAACGACAACGGCAGCCATTGCTGCGATAGATGTTAAAACTAAAAAGACAGTATCTGCTGCAAATATACTTGTTAATAGGGATAGACTTGCAAAGATTAGACTGAAAATCAATGCGTTTAATGGTACACCTTTTTTCGTTAACTTCGTAAATGCTGGACTTGCCATTCCTTGTTTTGCCATCGCCCAAAGCATACGTGAATTTGCGTATAGACCAGAATTGGCTACGGATAATACAGCTGTAATAATAACAAAGTTCATAATGTCTGCAGCATATGGAATACCAGCTACATCAAATACAAGTACAAATGGACTTTCGACTAGATTAGCCTCTTGCCACGGGAGTAAACCTACAACAACTGATATGGCTAGGACGAAGAAGAATAGCGTTCGCCAAATGGTATTTTTGATTGCTTTTGGAATTGTTTTTTCAGGATTCTCACTTTCTCCTGAAGCGATTCCGATTAATTCTGTTCCTTGGAAAGAATAATTCACTGTAATCATCGTAAGAAGAACAGCCAATGCACCATTCGGAAATAATCCGCCATTTTCAGTGAAATTGTGAAGCATTGGAGCTGGTTTTCCGTTAAAGTCTAGTAGACCGAACATAACTGCACCACCGAGTACGATGAAAATAACGATGGTTGCGACTTTTACACTAGCGAACCAAAATTCTGCTTCTGCATATGCTTTTGCTGATAGAGCGTTTACAAGAAAGAGTGCTGCTGCAAATGTAACACACCAAATCCACGAAGAAACATCTGGAAACCAGCGTTTCATTAAAATACTTACAGTTGTTAACTCTACTCCAACTGTAACAGCCCAATTTAACCAATACATCCAACCGACAACAAAACCAAAACCAGGTGAAATAAATTTGCTTGCATAGCTTTGGAATGAACCTGCTTCTGGCATAGCAACAGATAATTCACCAAGACATAACATCGTTAAATACATAACAAATCCACCAACTAAAAATGCAAGAATAGCACCACCAGGGCCGGCGTTATGGACGATTTGACCAGATCCCATAAATAGGCCAGTTCCGATAACACCACCAAGTGCAATCATAAATAGGTGTCTACTTTTCATTGTACGTTTTAAATCTGTTTGTTCTACTTGTTGATTCATATGCCCCTCACCCCGTTATTTTTATATGTGTTAACTGGTTTTCATTCTGAGTTTTTAATCATTAGTGGGGGATATGACACATACTCGGTTTATTTACTATGAAATGAATGGAGTATGTAAAAAACGAACTATGACTAAATACCCTAAGAATGTTTTTATTAACAAGGTGATATCTTCACCATGTTAATTATTTCGATTTTAGCAAAAAAAATCAGAAAAGTATATTGTTTTTTCTTTTTATTAAAAATAATTAGAATTTTATAACGATGTAGTTGTGAACAATAATTCACAGAATCTTTCTAGCAAACTAGCAAGAAGAAAGGTACAATGGTAGGAGGTATGTCTGTAAAATAATAATTAATGGAGTTTTGTTTAAAATGAAAAAGTTAAAATATCTTTTTGTTTTTGGAATTATATTTGCTGCAGCGTTTTTTATAGGGAAAGATAAGATTATACAAAAGGCACAAGTGCTACGCTTAGACTTTCTATCTGAAATGAAAGAAGCGGCTATGATTGAAAATGTTCCGTTTATAAAGCAGTTACCAGAATTACCTCGTGGATGTGAAGTGACAAGCTTAGCTATGTTGCTACAATATAAAGGTGTACAAGTAGATAAGATGCAACTTGCTAGTGAAATTCATCGAGTTCCATTTGAACAAAATGGTTTGCGCGGAAATCCTTATGAGGGGTTTGTTGGAAATATTTATACGAAAGCTGAACCAGGATATGGTGTATACAATAAACCAATCTTTAATTTAGCAGAAAAATATGTTTCTGAAAAAGTAATTAATTTAACAGATAGAGACGTGAAAGATCTATATAAAGTAATTAGTTCTGGTTCTCCAGTATGGGTTATTATTAATACAACGTTTCAGCCGCTAGCTGAAAGTAGTTTTGAAACATGGAATACAAGTTCTGGTGAAGTGAAAATTACATATTTTGAGCATAGTGTAGTAGTAGTTGGATACGATCAAAACTTTGTATATGTAAATGATCCACTAAAAAATAATCCACGTTTCGCTGTTCCACGAGCAGAGTTTGAGAAAGCGTGGGAGCAAATGGGGAAACAAGCAATTACTATTTTATAATAATGAAAAAGCCATCTTTTGATGGCTTTTTATTTTTAAGTAACCATGATAGAAAATTCAGAAGATTCTTTTAAAAGTTAACAATTCACGTTATAATAACATTTAACTTGGTGAAGAAGGGGAGAAGAGAAATGGATGTTGCAAAAGAACTTGTTTTGTCAAAGGATCAGTTGGTTGAGTGGAGAAGGCATTTTCATAAGTATCCAGAGTTATCTTTTCAAGAAGAGAAAACATCGCAGTTTGTATTCGATATACTTCGGGAAATTCCATGTTTAGAAGTATCAAGACCTACTAAATATAGTGTAATGGCAAGGTTGATTGGAAAGCAGCCTGGTAAAATAGTTGCGGTTCGAGCTGACATGGATGCTCTTCCTATTCATGAAGAAAATGAGTTTGACTTTATTTCTACATATCCGGGTGTAATGCATGCATGTGGCCATGATGGACATATAGCGATATTACTTGGAGTTGTACATAAGTTAGTAGAAGCAAGAGAGAAGATTAAAGGGGAGATTCGTTTTCTATTCCAACATGCTGAAGAAAATTTTCCTGGTGGTGCAGAGGAAATGGTTGCAGCGGGTGTAATGGAAGGGGTCAATTATATTATTGGTGCTCACCTTTGGGCATCGTTAGAGGTTGGAAAAGTAGGTGTAATTTATGGTCCCGCAATGGCTGCTCCAGATGTTTTTAAAATTATAATAGAAGGAAAAGGTGGCCATGCTGGAATCCCTCATGAAACAGTTGATAGTATTTCAATCGGTACACAAGTGGTTTCGCAACTTCAGCAAATTGTATCTCGGCTCACGAATCCGTTAGATTCTCTTGTAGTATCTGTTACGCAATTTCACGCTGGGACAACTCATAATGTGATTCCAGAGCAAGCGGAGATTGAAGGGACAGTGCGGAGTTTAAGACATGAGTTGCGAGAAGAAACAGAGAAAAGAATTGAACAGATTGTAAAGCATGTGACGGAAGCTTACGGAGCGAAATATACGTTTTCGTATGAATATGGATATCGTCCAGTCGTAAATGATTATGAAGTTACAGAGATTATTGAGCAAACAGCATTACAGCTTTATGGAAGGGAACGAGTTACTCGTTTACAGCCGACGATGGCTGGAGAAGATTTTTCAGCGTTTTTACAAAAAGCACCAGGTACATTCTTTTTTATCGGTGCAGGAAATAAAGAGAAAGGAATTATATATCCTCATCATCACCCTCGTTTTACGATTGATGAAGATGCATTACCGATTGGTGTGCAAGTCTTTGTATCATCGATTATGAATTTCATAAGTAAAGGAGAATGAGATGAAGAAAATACACGTATTAGCGCTTATTCCAGTTTTTTGTTTAGTTGTTGGACCCGTATTTGCTAATTCAGTTACTCCTTACATATTAGGGATGCCATTTTTATTATTTTGGATATTATTATCAGTGCTTATTACATCTCTTTGTATGGGGATTGTGTACGTATTTGATCCTGCTAATAAGGGGGATGTAAAATGACCGCATTACTTATCATTATTTTATTTTTGTTTCTCGCACTATTTTTAGGAATTCGGGCACAACATGGAAAAGATATGAATTTAGAGCAATGGTCAGTTGGAGGAAGGGGCTTTGGTACTATTTTTGTTTTTCTTCTTATGGCGGGTGAAATTTATACGACATTCACATTTTTAGGTGGAAGTGGATGGGCGTATAGTAAAGGAGCACCTACTTTTTATATTTTAGGTTATGGTGCATTAGCTTATATTTTATCTTATTTTTTATTACCACCAGTTTGGAAGTATGCAAAAGAGCATAATCTAGTTTCACAGCCAGATTTTTTTGTGAAGAAATATAAGAGTCAGGCACTTGGCCTTATCGTTTCTATCATTGGGGTTATTTCGATTATCCCATACCTTGTTTTACAGTTAAAAGGATTAGGAATTATCGTTTCGGAAGCGTCTTACGGAAGGGTATCGCCAGTTATAGCAGTGTGGATTGGCGCAATTGTTATAACGATATATGTAATGGTTTCAGGTATACACGGCTCTGCTTGGACGGCCGCTTTGAAGGATATTATGATCCTATTTATCGTTATGTTTTTAGGTATATATTTACCGCACCATTATTACGGAGGATTTCAGCCGATGTTTGAAGCTGTAGAAGCAGCAAAACCAGGGTTTTTATCTTTACCTGATGAAGGAATGAGCATTTCTTGGTTTGTTTCTACTATTGTATTAACAGCTCTCGGTTTCTATATGTGGCCCCATACATTCGCCTCTGCTTTCTCTGCAAAAAATGAAAAAGTATTTCGTAAAAATGCGGCCATTATGCCACTGTATTCTTTAGTTTTACTTTTCGTGTTCTTTGCAGGGTTTGCAGCTATCTTACAAGTTCCAGGATTAAAGGGAGGGGATGTAGACCTTTCGTTATTCCGTCTGGCTCTTCAAACTTTTGATCCTTGGTTTATTGGGATTATTGGTAGTGCCGGAGTTTTAACGGCATTAGTTCCAGGTTCTATGCTTGTCATGGCCGCTTCTACATTATTAGCGAAAAATATTTACCGAACAATGGTCCCATCTGCTTCGGATCGACAAGTGGCAAAAACAGCGAAATTATTTGTTCCTGTAGTAACGCTTGTAGCTGTTTTGTTTACTTTTAAAGGTGGAGAAACGATAGGAGCACTTCTTTTAATGGGATATAGTATAGTGACACAGCTTTTCCCTGCACTTGTATGTAGTCTGTTTCCACGTCAGGTTATTACGAAGCAAGGAGTGATTGCGGGGATGGGGATTGGGTTGTTAGTGGTTGCGTATATTACTTTATCGGGTTCAACTATAGCTACGATGTTTCCGAGTTTCCCTCAATATATAAAAGATTTAAATGTAGGTATAGTCGCGTTGTTAATGAATATGATTGTGATGTTTATCGTTAGTGGGTTCACGAAAAATGTGTCTATAAAGACAGACAATATAATAGTAGAAAAGTAATTCTTATGCTAGAGCTATCTTTGAAAAGAGATAGCTCTTTTTTGTATATATTTTCTTCGATTAGCGGAATCTAACTAAAAACTTGTTGAAAAGGAAGTTAGGTGGGGGACTTGTTAGAGCTAAAAGGTAACTTATTTGAAGTTATGAAAAAAATTAGGGATGAGTTAGGTTCACCGAATGATTTAACAATTAGGGAAGTTGCCCTTGCTGGCAGTTTTACACGTTGTGCTGTTATTTTTCTGTGTGGGTTAACAGATAAGGATAATGTTTATAAATATGTAGTTCGTACACTTCAATATGAAGAAGTACAAAAAGAAGCAGCTATCGTTCAAACGTTATTGGATCGTTTTATTTCTATTGCGGAAGTCGGTAAGAAGACAACATTTCCGGATATTATAAATGCGATTTTAGCGGGAGATACAGTTATATTAATTGATAATATTCAAACAGCTATCGTGATTAATAGTAGAGCTTGGGAAAAAAGAAGTTTAGAACCGCCAGTAACAGAAGATTTAATACGTGGACCGAGGATTGGATTAAATGAAGATATTAACGTGAATAAAATGTTAATTCGCCGTAGTTTACGTGACCCAAAGCTGAGATTTCAATCTTATATTATGGGGAAGAGATCCCAAAAAGAAGTGACTTTAGTATATATAGAAGACATTATTAATCCTTACATTGTAGAAGAGCTAGATCGGCGTCTTCAATCCATAGTGACAGATGTCGTTTTTGAGACGGGTACAATTGAGCAATTAATTCAAGATAATAATTTGTCGCCGTTTCCGCAGTTTTTGAATACGGAAAGGCCTGATAATATTGTGGCCTCATTAGCGAAAGGAAAGGCAGCTATTTTGGTGGATGGATCACCGTTTGCCCTTATAGCTCCGCTAGTATTTGTTGATATTTTTCAATCTGTGGAAGATCATTATGAGCGTTGGGTAATAGGGACTTTATTAAGAATTTTGCGAATGGGTTCTGGTATAGTTGCAATTTTAATGCCAGCGATGTATGTAGCGCTCGTCTCATATCACCAAGGACTTATTCCTTCTAAATTGGCTTATTCGATTGCCGGGGCAAGAGAAGGTGTTCCGTTTCCTGCCTATATTGAAACGTTAATGATGGCATTAACGATGGAATTAATACGAGAAGCGGGAATTAGGTTACCGAAACCGATGGGACAAACAATTGGGATTGTAGGTGGTCTTGTAATCGGAGAAGCAGCGGTGAACGCAGGAATTGTAAATCCGTTTTTAGTTATTATTATTGCGGTTACAGCTATTGCTACATTTTCACTTCCAGTGTATAGCATCACAATTACGTTTCGAATTTTACTTTTCGTCTTTGTATTAGCAGCAACTGCTTTTGGGTTGTATGGAATCATTCTAGCTCTTATTGCGCTTGCTATTCATATTACAAATTTAACAAGTGTTGGTGTACCGTATACGACTCCAATTGCTCCTGCATTTTATAAAGATTGGAAAGAAGAGTTTATTCGCATGCCAAAATCAATGTTGAAAGAGAGACCGGAATATTTACAAACAAAAGATTCTACAGTACGTCCAAAGGAGCGAGAATAATTGAAACCATTTGAGTATGGCGATGAAGAAATTGGATCTCGGGAAATTGGGTTTGCGGTATCATCGACCATTATTGGTATAGGCGCATTATCTATGCCAAGGGATATTGCTAACCAAACTTTATTTTCAGATGGTTGGATTATTTTGCTTTTGGGTGGATTGATATGTGCAGTTTTAGGCTGGTTTGTAACAAGGGTGGCTATTTTATTTCCAAAACAAAACTTTGTTCAATATACGAGTGCGCATTTGACAAAGCCGGTAGCATACACGATTAGTATGGTTTTAGTATTAACGTTTGCTGCTTTGACAGCATATGAATCACGAATGATTGCAATTATTTCGCAAACGTATTTATTTAGTGAGACACCAGTACAGCTACTATCTTTTTTCTTCTTATTGGTTGTTATCTATGGAATAGCAGGATCGAGAGCAGCTTTGTTACGATTAAATGTTATGTTCTTACCTATTGTTTTAATTGCAATAGTGCTTCTTTCTTTATTAAATATAAATTTAATGGAAATAAACAATTTGTTTCCAGCTTTCCAAACGGAAGTAAGTCAATACGCTGTTGGGGTTAAAAATTCTATATTCACATTTATTGGATTTGAGGTAGCTCTGTTTTATGCTGTGTTGTTGAATGATAAGACAGCGAAAAAGGCACCAATGGCAGTTGCGAAAGCAGTGATAGTAAATGTGCTCTCATACATTTTAATTTATGTAACGTGTATTAGTGTTTTTACGTATATGACAACTCGTGGATTGACATACCCAACAATTGAATTAGGGAAAGAAATTGAAATTGGTGGAGGCTTTTTAGAAAGGTTCGATGCAATTTTTTTTACGACTTGGATTATTACTATTTATAACACTACAGCCATGTATTATGACGTCGCATCTCTATTGTTTTGTGCTATGTTTCCGAAAGTGAAGAAACATATTTTTATTTTCGGAAGCGCGCCTCTAATTTTTATGCTGAATATGCTCCCGGGTAATTTAAATACGTTATCAAGTTACGGAACGTATTTAGCGTGGATAGATATGGGGTTTGTCGTATTAGCTCCTTTGCTAGTTTTTATTGTATATAAAATAAAAAGAAGGAATGGTAGAAATGAAACACCTTCTTAAAATTATAATGGTTATGGTTTTAGCTGGATCTATAAGTGGGTGCTCTGAACTAGAAGAAATAGAAGAAAGAGGATTTGTAGTAGGCGCAGCTTACGATATTGTGAAGAAAAAGAAATCAAATCCGATTATGAAAGGGACGTATCAGATGGTACTTCCCAGTAAGTTAGCACAACAAAGTGGACAGGGCGATGGAGATAGTGAAAATTATATTAACGTAAGTGCGAAAGCAGATAGCGTCTTTGAGCAAATAAGAATAATTGCTAAAAAAATTAGTCGAACATTATTTTTTCCGCATATACAAGTCATTATTTTTTCGGATGAATTACTAGCAAATCCGTATGTTTTGCAAAATACGTTAGATGTATATTTTCGTGATCATGAAATGAGAAGAAATATTCGTTTGTTCGTTTCCAAGAAAAATGCAGAATCTATTTTAAAACAGAGTGCAAAACCTGAAAACTTACCGGCGCAGTACATTGATATGTTAGCTGAACATCCTCCGAAAAATGCTCAAATGATTGAGGCAGCGAGAATTGGTGAAGTACAAGGGAAAATGATCGCAGATCGAAGTTTTGCATTACCTCTTTTAGGGTTAACTAAACAAGGCGTACAAATGGAAGGAGCCGCATTAATCCGTGGAAAGGATAATAAGTGCGTTGGAACTTTGAGTGGAGAACAAACATTAGGAATGAACTATGTAATAGGTAAGAAAATTGGAGGTTTCTTTACTGTTCGTAAAAAGAATCAGCTCATTACATATGAAATTCATAAGTTGCGCCGAAAGATCCAAGTGTCTACTGAAAATGCTACAAAACCGAAGTTTGATATTCATTTGTCCACAGAAGGCATATTAGCTGAGTTACATTTTAATGAACCGAAACAAGTGATGAATGAAAAGCTTTTAAAGAAAGAAATTTCAAAGGAAATGAAGAAGCGTATTGAAAAGTCTATACAGCTTGTTCAAAAAAAATATAAGGTAGACGTATTGGAATTAGGAGAGGTATATAAGAGGCATAATTATAAAGAGTGGAAGAAAATTAGTAAGAATTGGGATCAAGGCCAGAATTATTTTAGTAATGCTGAAATTAATGTTCACGTTGATCCAACAATTGAACATTCAGGTTCAGCATTACCAAAGAAAGTGAAGTAAGGTGATGGAAGGTGTTTACTGGATTAGGGATTAGTTGCACAATATTAATGGCAGTTCTTCCGGGAGCTATATACTACATTCATAAAAAAATTACAACGTATGGAGCGCAGCCTTGGAATAATGATGTGCAAAAAAAGAAACCTGAATAATTTCAGGTTTCTTTCGCACAAAGCATATGTGAAGGGGGATACCTTCTATGTATGCTTTGTTTTTATACAAGCCCTAACCAATGTACCAATTGTGTAGAGAGGAATGTCACAACAATAGCGATAACGGTAGGGATTGCAAACGATAAGAATGTCCATTTTGCACTTTTTGTTTCTTTATATATGTTAACCAGTGTCGTTCCACATGGGAAATGAAGAAGTGAGAACAACATTGTGTTTAACGCCGTTAACCAAGTCCAACCATTTTCTAAGAATAGATTTTTAATTTGATTAAAATCATCTATTTCAGTTAAAGCTCCGGTTGATAAGTAAGACATTAATAAAATCGGGATAACAATTTCGTTCGCTGGTAGTCCAAGAATGAACGCAGCTAGAATAAATCCGTCAAGTCCTAACATTTTAGCGAATGGATCTAGGAAGTTTACAAAATACATAAGTAGGCTTGTGTCACCGATGAAAATATTAGCAAGTAACCAAGTTAATGCAGCCGCAGGAGCAGCTACAACAACAGCTCGTTTTAAAACATAGACGGATTTATCGAGTGTTGCACGCACAATTGTATTCCAAACCTTTGGCTTACGGTATGGCGGTAACTCGAGTGTGTAGTGAGTTGGAACGCCTTTTAAAGCTGTTTTTGATAGGACCCAAGAAACGGTTAATGTCATAACGATACCAATTACAACCATTCCAACTACAACTCCAGCAGTAACCAATGTTTGCATACTACCTGTATAACCGGCAGCCATAAATAATGAAGCCATTAAAATTAACATAGGCCAGCGACCGTTACAAGGAACGAAGTTGTTTGTTAAGATTGCAAGCATACGTTCACGTGGTGATTCAATAATACGTGTTGACATAATGGCTGCTGCATTACAACCAAAGCCCATTGCCATTGTTAAAGATTGTTTACCATGTGCACCAGAGCGTTTGAATAAGCGGTCCATATTAAACGCAACTCGTGGTAAGTATCCGTAGTTTTCTAATAGTGCAAACATAGGGAAAAAGATGGCCATAGGTGGTAACATAACGCTAATAACAGCACCGATACCACGGAATAAACCAAGTATTAAAATGCCATGTAGCCATTCAGGTGCATGTGCTGCTTGAAACCAAGATGTTAAATATCCTTCGGCCCATCCGAAGAACTCAGCAATCATATCAGATGGTACGTTAGCCCCTGCAATTGTAAGATAAAAAATGATAGATAAAATACCAAGCATAATTGGGAATCCCCAGATTGGAGATGTGAAAATTTTATCTAGTTTTTCAGAACGATACAATTTATCCGTATTTGTATATTGAACAGATTCTTTACATATGCTTGCAGATGTTCGGTAAATATCTCCGACAATATCATCTCGTATATCCTCTTTTGATAGTGCTTGTGCATGTTGAATAATATAGTCTAATGGAAGAGCTTTACTGGCTGAGTGAGATTCCATTCATTACGACCTCCCTTACAAGTGGTTCATTATGGTGTTTTTGAAGTGTAGTTAAGAAATTTTTATCGCCATCTAATATACGTAACGCAATCCAGCGTGCTGGATACGTATCACCGAACACTTTATAAATTTGTGGTTCTAATTCCTGAATCATATTCTCGATTTTTTCGCTGTAAGAAATTTTAATTGGTGTTGGAATTAGCTTTTTATTTGCTACTTTGGCAATAACATTTAGTAAATGACCGATGCCTACTCGGTTACGAGCGGAAATTTTAACTACAGGTACACCGAGTGATTTTGCTAATTTCTTTTCATCAATAACGATGCCTTTTTTCTCAGCTTCATCAATTAAGTTAATACAAATGACTACGTTGCTCGTCATTTCCATCACTTGGAGTGCTAAATTTAAATTTCGCTCCATAGCAGTTGCATCGACAACAACTACAGTTACTTCTGGTTTTTCAAATATAATATAATCCCTTGCTACTTCTTCATCTGCAGAATTTGAATATAGTGAGTAAGTTCCAGGTAAATCTATTAATGTATATTTACTACCGTTATGTTCATATTCCCCTTCAGCTTTTAAAACAGTTTTTCCTGTCCAGTTTCCAGTATGTTGTTTTAAGCCTGTTAAAGTATTAAATAATGTACTTTTCCCGGTATTCGGGTTGCCGGCTAAAGCAATGCGATGTTTGCTCATCTGAAATCATCTCCTATTAATATCCCGAAAATAAGGGAGCTTTCTTCCTTACGTAGTGCAATAGTGGTGTTGCTTACTTGATAAGCGACCGGATCTCCAAGTGGACTGCGTTGTAATACTTTAATTGTTGCCCCAGGGATAAATCCTAAATCTAATAAACGTCGTTTCATAGTTCCTTCTAATTGTATCTTCTCAATTTGTACAAACTCTCCTGTCTTAAATTCGGAAAGTGGTTTTATATTAGCCGATACCATAAAAGTTACCTCATCTCTATATTGTTAGTTTAAGTTTAAAAAGTTTCCTTAGGTAAACTTTTTGTTAGTAATATAGTAGACTACATTGGATGATGCTGTCAATTGGTACTTTAAAAATATTCATTTATTTTTAGAATTGTTCCAATTTATTTAGTTGTACTAAAAAATATTACTGAAATTCTGTGTAATGTGCATAAATTAGGCGTGTAAAAGTAACAAAATACAGCGGAATTGTAAATGTAACTTTAACTAAAAGGGAAAAAGAGCGAAAAACATTTACATTTAATTTACATTGTTAAGAGTAAATTTACATTACAGCTTAATTAGTGTGGATTTTGTTGGGTTCTTTAACTATAAATGTTGGGATTCCTAGTTTTTAAGGATTATTATCGTCATTTACTTAAAATTAAAAATTGCTTAACACTCACATAATATTATTGTCCTACAATGAATTTGTGTTCGAAAGAAGTAGATAAATGTGAAAAGTGATAATCCAAATGGGGGTACAAGACATGGTCATGAAAAAGGGTATTAAATTTTCTTTAGCAGCTTTAGTGGTAGCGGGTTCATTAGCGGGATGTGGAAAAGCAGAAGAGACATCAGGTAAAGATGCTAAAGGAAGCGATAATGCAAAACAAGAATTGTCAGGTACGATAGCAGCTGCAGGCTCTACAGCACTTCAACCTCTTGCAGAGGAAGCTGGAAAGAAATTTATGGAGAAAAATTCAAACGTTTCTATTCAAGTGCAAGGTGGCGGTAGTGGAACTGGAATTAACCAAGTAGCTTCTGGTGCGGTCCAAATTGGTAACTCAGATGTTCCATCTGCAGATAAAATAAAAGATGCTGATAAGGCGAAAGAATTAGTAGATAACAAGGTGGCGGGTATTGCATTCGCACTTGTCGTAAATAAAGATGTAAAAGTTGATAACTTAACAGTACAACAAGTACAAGATATCTTCACTGGAAAAGTAACAAACTGGAAAGAGGTAGGCGGGAAAGATGAAAAAATCAACGTAATTAACCGTCCAGCTTCTTCTGGTACACGTGCTACATTTGAAAAAACAATTATGAAAGATGCGAAAATTAATGACGGAACTGGTACTACACAAGATTCTAACGGTGCAGTAGAGCAAGCGATTAATTCTACTCCAGGTTCAGTAAGTTATTTAGCAATGTCTTACATGGTTGGCGAGAAAAAAGGTGCGCTACAAACAGTGAAAATTGATGGTGCTGAACCAAAAGTTGAAAACATTGCGTCTGGTAAATATCCATTCTGGTCTTACGAGTACATGGTAACGAAAGGTGAAGCGAAAGAAGCAACAAAAGCTTACATTGACTATGTAAAAGGTAAAGATTTTGAAAAGCAAGTAGAAGATATGGGTTATATTCCAATGTCTAAATTAAATAAGTAATAAAATTTATGGGGCTGGCTGCAAGGCCAGTCCTGTTCATTTCAATTTATGAAGTGGGGTCTGTCCTGTGATGAAGGGGAAAAAACAAATTAATTACGTGAAAAGTGAATATATAGGAAGATCACTTGTTACGTTTTGTGGTATTTTTATTGTTTTAGTTACATTAGCTATTATTGCGTTTATTTGCGGTAAAGGAATTCAATCTTTTACGCAAAGTGGTATCTCGTTTACTGAGATGTTAACATCGACAAAATGGAGTCCAAATGCTGATGAGGGAACTTTCGGGGCTGTAATTTTCATTGTAGGTTCAACGGTGGTTTCGTTAGGTGCGGTTATTATTAGTGCACCAATTGCTATAGCTCTTGCTATATTCATGAATTTAATTTCGCCGAAGTTTGGAAATAAAGTATTGAAGCCTGTTTTAGAATTATTAGTTGGTATTCCTTCGGTTGTATACGGATTATTAGGGGTTACAATTTTAGTACCGCTATTACGTGATTCGTTTGGGGGAGTAGGGTTTAGTTTAATTGCAGGTATTATTGTCCTGAGTATTATGATTTTACCTACTATTGCTAGTATCGCTTCTGATGCAATACGCTCTGTTCCATTTGATTATTTAGAAGCTTCTTATGGTTTAGGATCAACGAAATGGCAAGCGATTAGCCGAGTAATTGTTCCTGCTGCGAAAAAAGGGATTTTAACAGGTGTTGTTTTAGGTTTAGCGCGTGCTTTTGGTGAAGCGTTAGCGGTTCAAATGGTAATTGGGAATACGGTTAAATTACCAGAAGGAATATATAGTCCGACAGCAACGTTAACTGGTATTTTGACAATGGATATGACAAATACATTAAACGGAACTGCTTGGAACAATGCGCTATGGACTTTAGCAATGATTTTACTTGTTATTTCATTCCTGTTTATTTTAGTTATTCGAGCAATTGGGCAAAGAGGTGAGCGATAATAATGAATGCAAGGACGGTAAATAAAGTTTGGACAGGTATCTTTTATGCGGTTGCGGCTTTAGTCGTAGCTTTACTAGTGTTCTTAGTATTTGAGATTTTACAAAAGGGATGGGGTTTTTGGGATCCTAATTTCCTGTTTGGAGAACCAAGCAATACAAGAGCTGGTGGTGGGATTGGTCCGCAGTTATTCAATTCATTCTATATGCTTGTTATAACGCTTATTATATCTATTCCACTTGGATTAGGCGCTGGAATATATTTAGCAGAGTATGCAAAACAAGGACGTTTTTTAAACTTTGTTCGTTTATGTATCGAGACAATGGCATCTTTACCTTCTATTGTTGTTGGTTTATTCGGTTTGTTAGTGTTCGTTACAATGACAGGATGGGGATACACAGTAATGGGTGGTGCCCTTGCTTTAACGATTTTAAACTTGCCAGGTTTAACACGTGTTTGTGAAAATGCGATTTCAGAAGTTCCTGCTAATGTGAAAGAGGCGAGCCTTGGGTTAGGTGCAACAAAGTGGCAAACGATCACTCGTATTATTATCCCGTCGTCATTACCGCAAATTATTACAGGTGTTATTTTAGCGGCAGGTCGTATATTTGGTGAAGCAGCAGCATTAATTTACACAGCGGGTTTAACATCTCCAATTTTAAATTCAGCAGCGGACTTCTCAAGTCCTGCTCATCCTTTAAATCCATTTAGACCAGCTGAAACGTTAGCGGTTCACATTTGGAAGTTAAATTCTGAAGGGATTATCCCAGATGCGAAGTTAATTGCGACAAAATCTGCAGCTGTATTAATTATTATGGTATTACTATTCAATGTTATTTCACGATTAGTAGCATCTATATTGCACAAACGTTTTACAGGAGCGAAAAGAAAAAGTAAAACGACGAAGAAGGTAAAAGCTGCATAAGCTGTAAAGGGGAACTCTCTACTTATAAGTAGGGGGTTCTTTTTGAGTTTTAATATAGAAGGAAAAGGTATAGCGATTGTTGAATTTGTAATTCGTTATATAAATAAAGTGAAACTTTAATTAGTGGGGTCTTGCTGCTCGCGAATATTAGGATAAGAAGATGAAAATGAGGGAGTGGGTTTAATTTGTTTTTTCTGCAAATGTCAGGATTTCCTGGATCGGGAAAATCGACAGTTTCTAAGTATATAGCGAAGTTAACAGGTGCTGTAATTGTAGATCATGACGTTTTGAAATCAGCGTTGTTACAGTCATTGGAAATGAAAGGGATTGAATCAGCGGTTGTTGGAGGAGTATCATACGATGTTGAGTGGGCATTGATTGATTCTTATTTAGACCAAGGGCATAGTGTGATATTGGATAGTCCATGTCTATATGAAGGAATGGTTGAAAAAGGAATGAAACTGTCTAATAAACATGGTGTAAAATATAAATATATCGAATGTTATCTTAATGATATGGAAGAGATTAATAATAGGCTGCAAACACGTAAGCGTATGGTCAGTCAGGTTGGTCGAGTGGATTCCGAAGTAGCTTTTAAAAAGTGGTTAAATGGTAGTAAAAGACCTTTACATAGTGAATATCTTATTGTGGACTCTAGTGAACCGCTAGAGCGGTATGTGGAAAAAGTGATGGATTATATGAGCAGGTAGAGAAAAAGCGTTATCTTCATTCATGAAGATAACGCTTTTCTTTTAAATATCAGGTGTTTCTGTAGAAGTGCTTATTTTTCTACGAGAGCGTCTTTTTCTCCCGATTTTATCTAATAGTTCATACATAACTGGAACGACTACTAATGTAAGAACAGTTGAGACTGCCAAACCACCGATAACAACAACGGCTAGGCTTTTTGATACCATACTTCCTGCTTGTGATTGGCTAAATAGGAGTGGGAGCATAGCAACAATTGTTGTAATAGCTGTCATAATAATTGGACGTAGTCTAGTGGAACCTGCTTCGAGTAAGGCTTCTCTCGTTTCCATACCATGTTCCCGGTTTTGTTGTACTCTTTCTATTAATACGATAGCGTTTGTAACGACAATCCCGATTAACATTAATGCACCGATTAAGGAATTTACATCAACTGGTGTTCCTGAAATGATTAATCCTAAAATACCGCCGACAGCAGCTAATGGCAAGGAGAACAAGATTGCAAAAGGAGCACGTGCCTGCCCAAAGGTAATAACCATAATTAAATATACAATCCCAATTGCAATCCCCATAATCTTGAATAAATCTGTGAAGTTCTCTTGCATAGATTCAGTGGCGCCTGCGATATTTACTTTTGCTCCGCTAGGTAAATCTAAGTCGGCTATCGCTTTGTTCACTTCAGTGCTTACCTTGCTTAAATCTTCATTTGAAGCTTCTGCGGTAATTTGAATCGTTTCTTTTCCATCTTTATGGAAAACTTCTGTTTGAAGTTGCTTTTCTGAAATAGTTGCAATGTCTTTTAAAGGAATTGGTCCATTAATAGGTGATAGTATGTTTGTGTTTAAAATGTCTTCTTGTTTAGTAATACTTTCTTTTTTATGTTCTATCATAATAGTAGTTTTTTCGTTATTGATTGAAACTTCACCAATAGGTGATTTCTTCATAAGGAATGCTACTTGTTGAGCTGCCAATTCTGGTGTTAATCCTAGTTGTTCGGCCTTTGTTTGATCAACATGGATTTGCCATTCTTTCTTAGAGTCTTCTAAATTCGTTTTTACTTTAGAAAGATCATCCATATCCTTTAGTTTTGTTTCGACGATAGTAGCAGCCTCTTTTAAATTCGTTTCGTTAGTGGCTGTTACGTTGAATTGCAAATTATTGCCGCTGCCAGAGCTTGAATAACTCATTTTTATATAATCAAGTTCCGCGGGCTCAAAAGTTTTATGTTCTTTCTTTAACTCTTTAATATACTGATCAATATCAGAACCTTTTTTAAAGACTACCAATATACTTGCGAGATTATTTTTGGTCGTTTGCCCCCATTGTGCATCTTCTGCGCTAGATCCCATTCGTAAAATAACATCCGTTACATCTGAATTAGAAAGTAGCTTCTTTTCGAAATCAAAAGCTTTTTGTTTTTGCGTTTCAGGAGCGTAATCAGCTGGGAAAGTCATATTAATAGATAACATTGTGTCGTCTTCAGATTTTATATTCGCTTTCGGTAGTAATACATAGGCGGCGATCGATCCTGCGAATAATAAAAAAGAAGTAAGTAGAATAATGAATTTATGCGAAAGAGCCCACTTTAATGTAGCGACATATCGTGGTGAAGAACTTGGCTTTTTGTGTTTTGTTTTTTTGAGTAGTAAAAAAGCCATAAGTGGAACAACTGTTAGTGCAACGATTAAGGATGATAGTATAGAATATACGACTGCTAATACCATAGGTAACATTAATTTTCCGATTACTCCTGATACGAGGCCAATAGGTAAAAAAACAGCGACCGTTGTTAAAGTAGAAGAAGTAATTGCGACGGCGACCTCTTTCGTTGCATCGAGAATAATATCTTTAGAGAAAGCTTCTTTTTGTAAACGTCGGAAAATATTCTCAATGACAACGATGCTATCATCGACGAGACGTCCAACTGCAACGGCTAAACCACCAAGTGTTAGAGTGTTAAGTGTGATGTTAGATTGGTGTAGTAAAAAGAGTGTTAATAAAATAGATAATGGAATACTGACAACAGCAATGAGTGTCGTTCGGAAGTTGCGTAAAAAGATTAAGATAATTAGAGTTGCAGCAATTGCTCCAAGGATTACTTCTTTTCCCATGCTAGTAACAGCATTTTCAACTTGTTCATGAGTTGACGCTAAAAGTTTAATAGAAAATTGATCTTTATATTGTTTACTTATATCTTTAATTTTTTTATCGATTTCTTTTCCGATTGCAACTGCATTTTTACTTGGCTCTTTCATGATGATTAATCCAGTGCCTTCTTCGCCATTTATATGTGAGATTGTATCGTAGTGTTGTTTAAGTTCAATTTGAGCAACATCTTGCAATTTTACTTGAGGTGCAACGGTGATGTTTTTAATGTCATCTACATTTTTTATATCTCCGATGACACGAAGGTTATATTCTTCTTTATTAACGGTAACAGCTCCAGCTGGAGTGGAAGTTTCTTTTCCTTGTAAAACTTTTAATATTTGTTCCGGTGTTACGTTTTTATCTTTTAATTGGTTTGGATCTAGTATAATAGATAATTCAGAAGTTGATTTTCCGAAAAACATAACGTTGGCAACACCATCAATGCTTTCGAGTTGTGGTACGATTTCTTTTTCGATTTGTTTTTCATCTGCTTTTGAAAATCCGTTTTGCTTTTGGATTGCAATTTGAGCGAGTGGAATCATAGAAGTATTTAATTGGCTAACTATCGGTTTTGTTGCATCTTTAGGTAATTTAATTGTAGTAAGGGCCTTCTCAACTTCACGTGTGGCATCTTTCATATTTGCTTTGGATGTATACGCGATATCGATGCGTGATAATCCTTCGTGAGTAGAAGAGGTGATGTTGTCAATGTGTTCTAAGTTGCGAAATTGTTTTTCAAGGGGAGCGGTTACTTCTTTTGTCATTGCTTCGGCGTCGAGTCCTGGAGATAAGGTTGTAACGGTGACTGCGGGATTATCGATACTAGGTAAAAATTCCATAGGTAATTTAGAGCCGGAATAAACACCGAGTATGGAAATGAGAAAAACCATGATGATAACAGCGGCGCGGTTTTTTAATGAAAACTTCGTTAACCTATCCATAAAGTAATTCCTCCATTGGGTTATTTGTAGTTGAGTACGTCCTTTCTTACTATATAACAAAAAATGGATATTTTTCATTAATTAAATGTAAAAAAATTCTAACAATAATCTTAAGTTGATGTTTCGTTGGAATTTCGTTATCTATCCCGCCGTTGGTCGGACGATAAAATTCTCACCTCGAATTCGGTGGGTGTGGGGCTATCTGCCAACAAATCAACATGTTCGTATTATTAGGAAGTGGCGAAGCTATTTTCTTTTTAAATGTGGACTTTAATGTAGAAGAGAATGAAAAGGTGGGAGGGATTATGAAAGGCAGTTTGGTTAATTAGAGTGTATTGGTATACAATCAAAATACTTATTTTCAGTAGAGAGAATAAAAGGTTTTACTATAGAAGAAAGTAGGATAGATAATTTTTTTTGTTTTTTTTATAAAAAAACACTTGTTATTTAAAAACCATGATGGTATATTAATAAACGTCGCTGATGCGGAAACGCAGAAAACGATAAAAAAGAAATTTTAAAACTTAGTTGACATTGAAAAATGAAGATGTTAATATGATGAAGTCGCTTCTGAAGCGATGGACAAGTTCTTTGAAAACTGAACGAAACAAACAACGTGAAACGTCAATTTTTATTTTAGATGCTAGACAAACTAACTTTATTGGAGAGTTTGATCCTGGCTCAGGATGAACGCTG
>NZ_JAKUFF010000046.1:0-37458 GCF_022663305.1 Bacillus cereus group sp. BfR-BA-01408
TTCTTCTACTTCAAACTCATCTGCAACAGAAGGTTTTTCAGTTTGATACTCATTATCTAATTTGTTTACTACTTCATCGTCTAACATTGTCATATGATTCGAAACCTCGATATTCATTTCTTTTAGTTTTGTCATAAGATCTTTACTTGAGATATTATGTTTTTTCGCATATTCATGCACTCGAATTTTACTCATACCTTCACCCCCGGTAATTTGTATCGAGCATGCTACGCAGCTTTTTCGCAAAGCCTTCATCTAACACAGCTACAACGACTCGCTCATCTCTCCCAATCGCATGCCCTAATTGTTGTCGATTTTCGACCTTTCTCATTGGTACGTTGTAGTACGTCGTTTTATCCGTAATACGCTTTGTAGTATTTACTGACGCATCTTCAGATAGCAACACAAGTTTTGCTTTGCCACTTCGTACTTCCTTTAAAACGAGTTCTTCACCCGAAATAATTTTTCGAGCCCGGTTTGCTAGTCCTAAAAACGATTTCCAATCGGACACTTATTTCGACTCCTTCTCAACAAGCTCAAGAAGTTCTTCATAAAGAGAACTGTCGATTTTCGCTTTTAGATGATGTTCCAAAACATTTTTCTTTTGAGCTTGAAGAATGCTTTCTTTATCTTTTGATAAATAAGCACCTCGTCCTGATTTCTTTCCAGTTAAATCAATAGACACTTCTCCCTCTTTGGAACGAACAATGCGAACGAGCTCTCGTTTTGATTTCATTTCTTGCGTTGCAACACATTTTCGTAACGGAACTTTTCGATTGCTCATACTCATCACCTCTACTCGATTTCGTCTTCAACTGAATCGAATCCGAATGCGACTACGCTATCTTCTTCTGTTACAATTCCAAGTTGTTTCGCATCAGACTCACTCTTAATATCAATTTTCCAACCTGTTAATTTAGCTGCAAGACGTGCATTTTGTCCACGTTTACCGATAGCTAATGACAGTTGGTGGTCTGGAACAACAACAGTTGTTGCTTTTTCTTCTTCATCTACAAGCACTTTAACAACTTGTGATGGGCTTAAAGCATTGGCAACATATTCTACTGGATCATTTGACCAGCGAACGATGTCAATCTTTTCACCTTTTAGTTCGTCTACAATGCGTTGTACACGTTGTCCTTTCGGTCCTACACAAGAACCTACTGGATCCACATCAATGTTCTCTGCATGTACAGAGATTTTAGAACGATCTCCTGCTTCACGTGCTACAGAACGAATTTCAACCGTTCCATCATAAATTTCAGGAACTTCCATTTCGAATAAACGTTTTAAAAGACCAGGATGTGTACGTGATACGTAAATTTGTGGTCCTTTTGTTGTTTTTTCTACTTTCGTAATGAATACGCGAATACGATCATGTGGTTTGTACTGTTCGTTCGGCATTTGCTCACTTACAGGTAATAAAGCTTCTACTTTCCCTAAGCTTACATAGATGAAACGAGCATCTTGACGTTGTACGATACCAACCATGATATCTTCTTCACGATCACTAAACTCAGAGTAAATAACACCACGCTCTGCTTCACGCACTCGTTGTGTTACAACTTGTTTTGCAGTTTGTGCTGCAATACGACCGAAATCTTTTGGCGTTACCTCAATTTCTAGTACGTCACCATCTTGATAGTTTGGATTAATTTGTCTTGCTTCTTCAACAGAAATTTCAAGACGTGGATCAAACACATTATCAACAACGTCTTTACGTGCTAAAACTTGGATTGTTCCCACTTGTGGGTTAAAGCTCACACGAACGTTTTGTGCTTGGTTAAAATTGCGTTTATAAGCAGAGATTAACGCTGCTTCAATCGCATCAATAATAATATCTTTACTAATTCCTTTTTCTGACTCTAATACGAGCAAGGCATCTAACAACTCAGTGCTCATGAAGATCCCCCTTCTAACTAAAACGTAACAGCAAGTCGCGCATTTGCAACTTTGTCCATTGGAATTTGGATTTCTTTTTTACGTGTTTTAATTGTTAATAATAGTGTAATTGTAGTACCATCGTAGGAAAGCATTTTTCCTTCAAACATCTTTTCACCATCAATCGGCTCATATGTTTTAATTGCCACTTGTTTTCCTACCGCTTGCTGGAAGTCTTTCTCTTTCTTTAATGGGCGTTCTGCTCCAGGAGATGACACATCCAAAAAGTAAAGATGAGGAATTGGATCCTCTTTATCTAAAGCTTCGCTTAAACGTTCACTCACCGCACCGCATTCTTCAATGTCGACTCCCTTTTCAGAATCGATGAATACGCGTAAGAACCAGTCTTGTCCTTCTTTCACATACTCTACATCTACAAGTTCAAGATTTAACTCTTCAACGATTGGCTGCGCAAATGCTTCTACAACTTCTGTGACTTTCTTATCCATAAACAGCCTCCTTCCTGCCGCCATGTACCATTTACAAGAAAAGACCCCGCCCATAGAACGGTCTATCTTATTCTTTCTCGTTAGCTAACAAAAGCCCCTGCCGTTAAGCAGGGAATATCTGTCTTAGTATTACCAAATTTAAGAAGTAAAACTTGTAACAAAATATGTATATACGACAGAAATTTCTTACCTCTCCACATCAATAAAATGTAGATAGTAACACGAAAGAGTGGGTTTCCCCACTCTTTTTTTCACACAATATACATGACATGGTTATCTCGGTTAATAGTATACCATAGCAAATGTTGATTTGCAAAGACTTTTCCTACCTATTAGAACAGTGATAACTGGTTTTGATCCGGCAAATCACCTAAACAACCTTGACTATCTAAGTACTCAATAATTGTTTTCGAAACCTTACTACGCTGCTGCAAGTCTTCCTTTGATAAGAATTCTCCATTTTTACGAGCTTCCACAATACTTAAAGCTGCGTTCGTACCAAGACCAGGTACCGCATTAAATGGAGGAATTAATGAGTCTCCATCAATAATAAAGTCTGTTGCATGTGAACGATACAAATCAACCTTTTGGAATGAGTATCCACGCTCACACATTTCAAGTGTCATTTCTAGTACCGTTAATAAACTCTTCTCTTTCGGCGCTGCATCTAAACCTTTTTGCGCAATTTCATCAATTCTTGCACGTATAGATGCTGAACCTTTCGCCATCGCTTCTACGTCAAAGTCATCTGCACGAACGGTAAAGTATGCCGCATAGAATAGAAGCGCGAAATGTACTTTAAAGTATGCAATACGCACGGCCATAAGTACGTATGCAGCCGCATGGGCTTTAGGGAACATGTACTTAATCTTCTTACATGAATCAATATACCAACCTGGTACATTATTATTTTTCATGTCCTCTTCCCATTCTTCTGGTACACCTTTACCTTTACGTACTGACTCCATGATTTTGAAGGCTAATGATGGGTCTAAACCTTGATAGATTAAATATACCATGATGTCATCACGACAACCGATAACTTCACTCAGCGTACATGTACCGTTATAAATTAATTCGTTTGCATTACCTAGCCATACGTCCGTACCATGTGATAATCCAGAAATTTGGACTAACTCTGAGAATGTCGTCGGTTTCGTCTCTTCTAACATCTGTCTTACGAATTTCGTACCAAACTCTGGTATACCAAGTGTACCTGTTTTACAGTTAATTTGTTCTTCCGTTACGCCTAACGATTCTGGCCCTGAGAAAATTTTCATTACTTCTGGATCATCCGTTGGGATTGTTTTCGGATCAATACCACTTAAATCTTGTAACATACGAATAACTGTCGGATCATCGTGTCCTAGTATATCAAGTTTCAATAAATTATCATGAATCGAGTGGAAGTCAAAGTGTGTCGTTCTCCACTCAGCCCCTATTGAATCTGCCGGATACTGTATCGGTGAGAAATCAAAAATGTCCATGTAATCTGGCACAACGATAATACCACCTGGATGCTGTCCTGTTGTACGTTTTACACCGGTACATCCTGCTACTAAGCGATCAATTTCTGCATTTCGAATCGTTAAGTTATGATCATTTGCATAACCTTTTACATATCCATAAGCAGTTTTTTCCGCAACTGTACCAATCGTTCCTGCACGATATACATAATCTTCACCGAACAGTACTTTCGTATAGTTATGGGCACGTGGTTGATATTCCCCGGAGAAATTCAAATCGATATCGGGTACCTTATCTCCTTTAAATCCAAGGAACGTTTCGAACGGAATATCATGTCCATCTTTTACGTATGGAACATTACATGTAGGACATTCTTTATCCGGTAAGTCGAAACCAGACCCTACAGAACCATCATTAAAGAATTCTGATTGCTTACATTTCGGACATACATAGTGTGGTGGTAATGGGTTTACTTCTGTAATTTCCATCATCGTTGCAACGAATGATGAACCTACCGATCCACGCGAACCTACTAGATATCCGTCTACTAATGATTTTTTCACAAGTTTATGTGAAATTAAATAAATTACGGCGAATCCATGACCAATAATACTTTTTAATTCTTTTTCTAAACGGGCTTCTACTATTTCAGGTAACTCTTCACCATAAATGCTACGCGCCATTTTATAACTCATATCACGCGTTTCATCATCTGCACCTTCAATTTTCGGTGTATATAGATCATCTTTTACTGGATGAACATCACCAATTAATGATGCAATCTTTTGTGTATTCGTTACGACAATTTCTTTCGCTACGTCTTCACCTAAAAATGAGAAACACTCTAACATTTCATCCGTTGTACGGAAATGTACAGGTGGTAATGAATGTCGGTTTAACGGATTCGCTCCACCCTGTGAACTTACTAAAATTTTACGATACATTGCATCTTCTGGATCTAAGTAATGTACGTTTCCGGTAGCAACAACTGGTTTATCTAACGTCTCACCTAGTTTTACTAAGTTAGAAATGATTGTTTTTAATTGTCCCTCATCTCGAACGAGTTCACGCTCTACTAAATGACGTAACACTTCTGGTGGCATTACTTCAATGTAATCGTAGAACTGCGCAATTTCTTCTACCTCTTCAGGAGCTTTTTGCATCATCGCCTCAAACACTTCACCTTTATCACAAGCCGTTCCTACTAAAATACCTTCACGATACTTTTTTAATAGTGATCTTGGTACTCGTGGTACACGGTAAAAGTAATTTAAATGAGAATATGAAACAAGTTTATATAAATTTTTCAATCCAACATCCGATGTAGCAAGTAATGTCATATGACTTGGACGCCCGCGTTTATATGCATCTCCTTGTCCCATGCTATCATTTAATTGATCATGGTATTCAAACCCTTTTTCAATCACATCTTTTAACATTTTTACTAGTAAGTATCCCGTTGCTTCTGTATCATAAATCGCACGGTGATGCTGAGTTAATTCAATGTCCATCTTTTTACACAACGTATTTAAACGGTGATTTTTCATTTCTGGGAATAAGAATCGTGCAAGCTCTAACGTATCTATTACTGGATTTTTTGTTTTTTCTAAACCAGCTTTTTTAAATCCTACGTTAATAAAGCCCATATCGAAGCTTGCGTTATGAGCAACAAGTGTATGGTCGCCCATCCATTCTTCAAACTTTTTAAACACTTCGTCCACTTCTGGTGCGTCGGTTAACATATCATCTGTAATACCTGTTAATTCAATAATCGTTGCCGATAATGGTTGATGCGGATTTGCAAAAGATTCAAAGCGGTCAATAATTTCGCCGCCTTTTACTTTTACAGCAGCTAACTCAATAACTGTATCATATACAGCTGATAAACCTGTCGTCTCAACGTCAAAAACAACATACGTTTCCTCTGCAAGTAAACGATGCGCTTCGTTATACGCTATTGGTACACCGTCATTAACTAAATTCGCTTCTACACCGTATATAACTTTAACTCCAGCCTTTTTCCCCGCAGAATATGCCTCCGGGAACGACTGAGCCACAGCATGGTCTGTAATGGCAATAGCCTCATGCCCCCATTTACCTGCTTGAGCAACAAGCTTAGAAACTGGAGTAACAGCATCCATTTGACTCATTGGCGTGTGAAGATGCAGCTCTACACGTTTTTCGCCTTCTGGTGCTTTATCTTTACGAGACGGTCCTGTTATTTCATTAATATCATTTGCAATCATTACTAAATCTCGAACAAATGTATCATTTTGAACAGAACCACGAGCCTTCACCCACATTCCTTTTTTCAAGGATTGTAGCATTGGAATATCTTCTTTATCACGTGAGAACATTTTGATCATAATCGAATCTGTATAATCCGTTATTTTTAAAGTTAATAACGTACGTCCACTACGAAGCTCTTTCGTTTCCACATGGAAGACATATCCTTGAACTGTTTTTCTTCTTTCTTCATCTTGAATTTCTCGCATCGGTGTAATCTCTTCATCTGGCTTAATAAGATACCCGAGTGTGATCGGTCCTTCATGCACAACGCTACTTTCTTCAGCTTGCTTCTTCGCCATTTCTTCCATAGCTTGTATAACACGCTCGCGGTCCTCTTGCTGCGTTTGCTCACGAAACTTTTGCATTTCTTCTGTATTTTGCTGTATATGTGTGTCTAACTGGAAACGCGGGAATCCAAAAGCCTCGTATTGATCCCCTACTGGTTTCGCAACGTTTTTCTTTAAAGCAGTAGATTCCAGCTCATTATTCACATTTATAAGTAACTTCACTCCATTGACCTGCGGAAGCTGCTTCTTTAAATAAGCAAACATAGGTGAAAATGTAATTCGTTCCGTACAAAGTGGCCAATACGCCCTCACTTCTTCTTCAGTAAATTGTTTGTTCTCTGTTTCTAATGCAAATGTTGTTCTTGCAATATGAGAAAATGATTGCTTAAGCTTTGTTTCTAGCAATTCATATAATTCTGTAGGCAAAATACGCGGTACTTGTAAATCAAAATGCCAACTTTTATTCGCTTTATCAATAACTAGCTTTTCAATGCCACCGCCTTGTAAATATTGATTTATAAGGTCTTCTGGTATTTGCAACTGCTGGAGCAAAATTTGAAATCGCTCTTGTTGTTCATTTGTTAAAGACATAAGCACTCTCCTTCCATTTGCTATTATAAATTGAAACGTACTACAAAGAAAGATTTCTCCCTTCTTCTTTTACAAAATACGTTGACAAAGAAAGAGAAGGTACCTCGTTATGAGGTACCTCTTCTTATTTTAAAATATTGGCAATATATGTTTGAAGCTCTTCTACTTTCACTTCTTCAGACTCACCTGTAGCACGTACTTTCACTTCTACAATACCTTCGTCTGCTTTTTTACCAACTGTCACGCGAACTGGAAGGCCGAATAAATCAGCATCAGCAAATTTAACGCCTGCACGTTCTGCACGATCATCTAGTAATACTTCATATCCTTGCTCTTGTAATGAGTTATAGATGTTTTCACCCATTTCCCGTTGTGCATCAGATTTCATATTTACTGGAATTACATGCACATGGAACGGTGCAACAGCTTTTGGCCAAACTAAACCGTTCTCATCATTAAACTGCTCTGCAATTGCTGCCACTGTACGAGACACACCAATGCCGTAACAACCCATAATAAGTGGTTGTGTTTTTCCGTTTTCATCTAGGAATGTTGCGTTCATTGCTTCACTATAACGAGTTCCTAATTTAAATACATGACCAACTTCAATTCCGCGTGCGAAAAGAATTGTTCCGTTTCCGTCTGGAGATTGGTCTCCTTCTTGAATGAATCGTAAATCCGTATATTGACTTACTTTAAAGTCACGTTCTGGATTTACATTTACATAATGGAACCCTTCTTCGTTCGCTCCTGAACATCCGTTGACAATTGATGCTACAGCGTGATCAGCAATAATTTCAATATCACCTGTTACACCAATTGGACCTAATGAACCAACTTCACAATTTAATAATTCTTTTACTTCTTCATGAGAGGCAAGCTCAACAACGGAAGCACCGTATACATTTTTCACTTTTACATCGTTTACTTCATGATCACCACGAACAAGTACAACTACTAATTTCTCATCTACTTTAAATACCATAGACTTAATGCACTTTTCAGCTTCTATGTTTAAGAAGGCAGATACTTCTTCAATTGCTTTTTGGTCTGGTGTTGCTACTTTTTCAAGCGCTTTTTCTGCTTCGTCACTCTTCGTATACGTAGCTACAACAGGAGCCATTTCGATGTTCGCTGCATAATCAGATGTATCCGAGTATGCAATTGTATCTTCACCAACATCAGATAATACCATAAATTCATGTGTATCTTTTCCGCCCATTGCTCCTGAATCAGCAATAACCGCACGGAAATTCAAGCCACAACGAGCGAAAATGTTAGAGTATGCTTTGTATAAGCGATCGTACACTTCATCTAAGCTCTCTTGTGTAGCATGGAAAGAGTATGCATCTTTCATTAGAAACTCTCTTCCACGTAATAAACCGAAACGAGGTCTTTGTTCATCACGGAATTTTGTTTGAATTTGATATAATGTTAACGGTAATTTTTTATATGATTTCACTTCATCACGTACAAGATCCGTAATTACTTCTTCATGTGTCGCTCCTAATGCAAATTCACGAGCGTTACGATCTTTCATACGCATTAATTCAGATCCGTAAGAATACCAACGACCTGACTCTTGCCATAATTCTGCAGCTTGCATCGCTGGCATTAATAATTCTACAGCACCTGCGCGCTCCATTTCTTCTCGAACGATTCGTTCTACTTTGTGTAGCACTTTTAATCCAAATGGTAAAAAGCTATAAATACCAGAAGCATTTTGACGCATAAAACCTGCACGAAGTAATAACTGATGACTCTTAATTTCAGCATCAGCTGGAACTTCACGTAATGTAGGACTAAATACCATACTTTGTTTCATTTATTCGCACCTCTTCATTTTACTCTTATACGCAGGAAAACCCCTCACCTCGAGTTAGGTGAGGGATTTTATTCTACGAGCTCTATTTCATTATAAGTTTCACTTTATTTTACAAGAAAAACTTACGAATGTCATTCCAAGTTACTACTAACATAAGTAACATTAATAATGCAAAACCAATAAAGTGAACCATTCCTTCTTTTTGACGGTCAATTGGTTTCCCGCGTAACGCTTCAATTAAGAAGAAGAACAAACGTCCACCGTCTAAAGCAGGAACTGGTAGTAGGTTAAATAAACCAAGGTTAATACTTAAAACGGCTGCTAAACTTAATACACGCGTAAATCCATAATCTACAACTTGATCTGTTAGATTATAAATTCCTACTGGACCTGACAACTCATTAATAGAGAATTGGCCGGTTACTAATTTCACAAGAGACTCAAAAATTAGTTTCGTCCATTGGTATGTTTGTTCAAAACCTGATTTAATAGAACCCATCACTGTTTTTTCTACAGGAGAGTAAACACCGATTCTACCAACTTCTTCTTTACCTTCTTTATCAAGCGTTGGCGTTACTTTCACATTAAACTGTTCACTATCACGCTTTACTTGTAACGTAATTTCTTTATTCGGATTTTCACGTACAATGGTAACAACATCTTTCCATGTACTTGTGTTTTTCCCATCAATAGCTTGAATTGTATCATTTTCTTTTAATCCAGCTTGCTCTGCCGCACTATTCTCCATCACTTTTCCGACCATTGGTTTGTCAACAGGAACACCTTGTACAAATCCAAGAATCACAAAAATAACAAACGCTAAAATGAAGTTCATTGCAGGACCCGCAAAGATCGTTAAAGCACGTTGACCTAATTTCTTAGAGCCAAACTGTCTATTATACGGAGCAATTTGAATTTCTTCACCGGCAGTAATAATACGAGCCTTTTCATTCACTCGGAATGTTTGAAGCTCTTCCTCGTACTCTTCATAACCCGAAATTGTTAAATTATGCTCTAAATCAGCTTGTTCCACTTCAATCACGCGAACATTTGGATACTTTTCATATCCATCAAAAACTAATTTTACAACTTCGTCTTTTTCGTTTAATACAAGGCCAACCTTTTTCCCAGGCTTTAACTCAACTGTATCTGCATCCTCGCCAGCCATTCTTACATAGCCACCAAGGGGCAATAATCGAATCGTATACACCGTTTCATTCTTTTCAAATGAGAATATTTTCGGACCAAAACCAATCGCAAACTCACGGCATAAAATACCTGCTCTTTTTGCGAAATATAGATGCCCTAGCTCATGGAAAAATACGAGTGCACCGAAAATTAATATAAAGGCAATCGCTGTATTCAATTCCATACCACCTTTGCTAAATTTGTTCCATCACAAACCGTCTTGTGGTTGCATCAATTTCCAGAATTTCCTCTAAGCTCGGACGTGCAATGACATTGTGATGGTTCATTGCTTTTTCAATGAGGTCTTCCACTGTTAAGAAACCAATTCTCTTTTGTAAAAAAGCTTCAACAGCTACTTCATTCGCTGCATTCATTACAGCCGGCATACTTCCACCTGTTTTTCCAGCTTCATACGCAAAGCGCAAGCAACGGAAACGTTCTTGGTTCATTTTCTCAAAATGCAATGTACCCATTTCCCATAAATTTAACTGCTTTGTGTCTGAAAGAGGCAATCGATCAGGATATGTAAGTGCGTATTGAATTGGTACTCGCATATCAGGTGAGCCAAGCTGTGCCATCACACTACGATCTTCAAATTCAACCATAGAATGAATAATACTTTCTTTATGTAAAACAACATCGATTTGCTCGTAAGGGATACCAAAAAGCCAATGTGCTTCAATTACTTCTAGCCCCTTATTCATCATTGTAGCAGAATCAATTGTAATTTTCGAACCCATTGACCAGTTTGGATGTCGAAGCGCATCTTCTACGGTCACATGATGCAATTCATCTCTCGTTTTATCACGGAAACTTCCACCAGAAGCCGTTATAATTAGTCGAGAAATTCTTTTTTCATTTTCACCATTCAAGCATTGAAAAATAGCTGAATGTTCACTGTCTACTGGAAGTAACGAAACATTATGTTTTCGCGCTGCTTCCATTACAAGATGCCCTGCAGTTACTAACGTTTCTTTGTTTGCAATTCCAATTGTTTTTTTCGCCTCAATTGCACGAAGTGTTGGTAACAACCCTACGCTACCTACAACAGCATTTACTACGATCTCCGCATCTGGATGTAATGCTACTTCTAAAAGTCCTTCACTACCATATACAATTTTTGTATTACCAGAGACAGCTTGTAATTTTAAAACATCTTCCTCTCTTTGCACAGAGACAATTTGCGGAGAAAATTCTTGAATGACTTTTACTGCGTAGTCAATATTTTTCCCTACAGAAAAAGCAACGAGACGGAATTGGTCTGGGTGCGAGCGTAATACATCTAAAGTTTGTGTACCAATTGATCCGCTTGCACCTAATAAACTAATGTTTTTCATGACTCCAACCCCTCGTTCATTTATTAATTGTATTGTAATAAGAAGTAGAGAATTGGTAAAACGAATAACCAACTATCTGTTCGATCTAATATACCACCATGTCCAGGTAAAATTGTACCTGAATCTTTTACGCCATAATGACGTTTAAATGCAGATTGTACTAAATCACCAATTTGTCCAAAAATAGAAATGATAATTGTCAGCACAATTAAAATTACTACATTCGATTCCACTGGGAAAAACATGTTGTAAACAAGCGCTACAATAATTCCACAAACGATGCCGCCTAATGAACCTTCAATCGTTTTATTTGGACTAATTTCTGGCCATAACTTTCTTTTTCCTAATGCTTTTCCTACGAAATATGCGCCTGAATCAGTAGCCCATATAACAAATAATGCGCAAAACACATATTTAATTCCTAAAATTCTCGTTTCATTCAAATATAAGAATCCCATTGCAACATATGTTGTTGCCATTAGTAAAAATGAAGCATTGTCAAAAGTAAATGTATTCTTAGAAAGGACTGTATATGATAAAAGTAATAGAACAATCACAAATGTGATTTCTAATTTACCTAATCCAATCCAAGTAAACAGTTCTGATGCACTACTTGGAATTAAAATAATCCATAATAATACTGCAGCTAAAACTGTTGGTACTGAAATAAGCGTAAGCTTATTCATACGAATTAATTCATATAAACCTATAGAAGCAAGTGCATACACTAAAACCGTAAAAGGCACGCCACCGTAAATTACGATGGGAATGAATAGCGCGGCAGCAACCACTCCAGTAATAATTCTCTGTTTCACTACCAAACCCTCTCTTTCTACACGCCTCCGAATCTGCGCCCTCTATGCTGAAAGTCTGTAATCGCATTTAGCAAATGTTCCTCGGTAAAATCTGGCCAATACACATCTGTAAACCAAAATTCCGAATATGCAATTTGCCATAACATGAAATTACTAATACGTAGCTCTCCGCTCGTACGGATTAACAACTCTGGGTCAGGTAAAGAACTCGTCATTAAGTAGGAAGAAAGCATTTCTTCGCTTACATCTTCAACACGAACTTTTCCTTCCTCACGATCTTTCATCATATGTTGCACAGCAGAAACGATTTCATCTCGACTTCCATAGTTTAACGCGAAATTCAGAATTAATCCCGTATTCTCTTTCGTCTCTTCCATGGCCTTCTCCATCGCTCTGCGTGTATGCGTAGGAAGACGATCTTGTTGCCCTATTACACGGACTTGTACGTTCTCTTCAATCAATTCTGGTAAAAATGTACCTAAAAATTCTTCTGGAAGCTTCATTAAATAATCAACTTCCTTTTTCGGTCTTTTCCAGTTCTCAGTTGAAAAAGCATAAAGAGTTAATACTTTCACATTAAGTTTGCTTGCAAATTTTGTGATTTTCTTTACAACTTGCATGCCTTCATGATGTCCCGCAATACGAGGCATCGCTCTCCTCTTTGCCCACCTTCCATTACCATCCATAATGATGGCAATATGTTCTGGGATGTATCCTTTTTTCACTTCTTCAACGAGATGATCAAACGATGTGTCCTTTTTACCTTTAAAAAAAGGAAAGTTTTTAAACATCATTCATACCCTCCAACAAGCAGACGTATGCCTAAAAGTGTAAAAAGACCCCCTTAAGAAGAGGGTCATATTTGCGAAAGTATCGCTATTACACTTCCATGATTTCTTTTTCTTTGTTTTTTGCGATTTCGTCAACTTTTGCAATATATTTATCTGTTTCTTTTTGGATATCTTCAGTATATCCTCTTAAATCGTCTTCTGTAATCTCGCCAGCTTTTTCAAGCTTCTTAAGATCATCGTTACCGTCACGACGTACGTTACGAACAGCAACTTTTGCTTCTTCAGCATATTTTTTCACAACTTTTACAAGATCACGACGACGCTCTTCTGTTAATGCAGGGAATGCAATACGAATTACAGTTCCATCATTAGAAGGGTTTAAGCCTAAATCTGCTTTTAAAATTGCTTTTTCGATATCACCGATAGAAGTTTTATCATACGGTTGAATTACAAGTAAACGTGCTTCTGGAACTGTAATGTTCGCTAATTGCACAACTGGTGTTGGTGCACCATAGTAATCAACTTGTACTTTATCTAATACAGACGCGTTTGCACGACCAGCGCGAACTGTTGCTAATTCGCGTGAATAAGCAGCAACCGCTTTTTCCATTTTTTCATTTGCAGACTTCAATACTTGTTGTCCCATATTTATTTCCCCCTTACAACTGTTCCGATATTTTCGCCTAACACGGCACGTTTAATATTCCCTTTTTCCATAACTGAGAATACAATTAATGGAATATCATTATCCATACATAGAGAAGAAGCTGTAGAATCCATTACACCTAAACCTTCTTTTAATACATCTAAGTAAGTAAGTGTTTCGTATTTCGTAGCTGTTGGGTCAATAGATGGATCTGCATTATATACGCCATCCACATTGTTTTTCGCCATTAAAATTACGTCAGCTTCAATTTCCGCCGCACGTAATGCTGCCGTTGTATCTGTAGAGAAGTATGGGTTACCAGTACCTGCTGCGAAGATAACAACACGTTTTTTCTCTAAGTGACGAACTGCTTTACGACGAATGTAAGGCTCTGCCACTTGACGCATTTCAATTGAAGTTTGTACGCGAGTTTGAATTCCGATGTTCTCCAAGCTATCTTGAAGAGCTAATGAATTCATAACTGTCGCTAACATGCCCATGTAATCCGCTCCTGCACGATCCATGCCCATCTCACTTCCAATTTTTCCACGCCAAATGTTACCGCCGCCAACAACAACAGCAACCTCTACATCTAGTTCTGCAATTTCTTTCACTTGTTCCGCAACTGACTTAATAACAGCTGGGTTGATTCCAAATCCTTGCTCGCCAGCTAAAGCTTCTCCACTCAGCTTTAAAACGACACGATTATATTTCGGTTTACTCATAATGAACCTCCAATTGCTTACATCTTTATTTTAAAAAAGGGAACACAATGTGTTCCCTAATCTGTATTAGTTACTACCTTTTACTTGGTTCATTACTTCTTCAGCAAAGTTGTCTTCGCGTTTTTCGATACCTTCACCAACAGCGTAGCGAACGAATCCTTTTAATGTTGCGCCTTTAGACTCAACGAATTGACGAACTTTCATATCAGGGTTTTTAACGAATGCTTGGTCAAGTAAGCAAATCTCTTCGAAGAATTTGCCTAGACGGCCTTCAACCATTTTTGCAACGATTTTTTCAGGCTTGCCTTCGTTTAATGCTTGTTGTGTTAATACTTGACGCTCATGCTCAACTTCTTCAGCTGTTACAGCATCACGATCGATGTATTTAGGGTTAACTGCAGCGATGTGCATTGCTACGTCTTTAGCAGCCGCTTCATCAGTAGAACCTTCAAGAACTGTTAGAACACCAATGCGTCCACCCATGTGTAGGTAAGCACCGAATGCATCTGCATCAGTTTTTGATACGATTTCGAAACGACGAAGTGTAAGCTTTTCACCAATTTTAGCGATTGCTTCGTTGATGTGCTCTTCAACTTTTTTACCGTTTTCCATTGTTTGAGCCATAGCTTCTTCAACGTTAGCAGGTTTCTTAGCTAATAAGTGAGCAGCTAATTCTTTAATTAATGTTTGGAAACCTTCGTTTTTCGCAACGAAATCAGTTTCAGAGTTTAATTCTAAGATTAAACCGTCGTTACCGTTTGTTTCGATGAAAGTTAAACCTTCAGCAGCGATGCGGTCTGCTTTTTTAGCAGCTTTCGCGATACCTTTTTCACGTAAGAAGTCAATTGCCTTCTCCATGTCGCCGTTAGTTTCTGTTAAAGCTTTTTTGCAGTCCATCATACCTGCGCCAGTTTTTTCACGTAATTCTTTTACCATTTGTGCAGTGATTGCCATACTTTTCATCCTCCTAAAATATGTATTTATACCTTTTATAAAGGTGTTTATACCTTAAAAAAGGTGATAAAAGGCCGAACCCCTTATCACCTTTCCAACTTTGTTACGCAGTAACAGTTTCTTCACCTTGTTTTGCTTCAAGGATCGCGTCTGCCATTTTAGATGTAAGAAGTTTTACAGCACGAATTGCATCATCGTTCGCTGGGATAACGTGATCGATTTCGTCTGGATCACAGTTTGTATCAACGATACCGATGATTGGAATGTGTAATTTGCGTGCTTCAGCAACTGCAATACGCTCTTTACGAGGGTCTACTACGAATAATGCACTTGGAAGACCTTTCATATCTTTAATACCGCCTAAGAATTTCTCAAGACGCTCTAACTCTTTTTTAAGTTGAACAACTTCTTTCTTAGGTAGTACTTCGAAAGTACCATCTTCTTGCATTCTTTCGATGTCTTTAAGACGCTTGATACGCTTTTGGATTGTTTGGAAGTTAGTTAAAGTTCCACCTAACCAACGTTGGTTAACGAAGTACATACCAGCACGAGTTGCTTCTTCTTTAATAGCTTCTTGTGCTTGTTTTTTAGTACCTACGAATAAGATGTCTCCGCCTTCAGCAGCGATGTCACGCATAACTTTGAAAGCTTCCTCAACTTTTTTCACAGTTTTTTGTAAGTCGATGATGTAGATACCGTTACGCTCTGTGAAAATGTAACGCTTCATTTTTGGGTTCCAACGACGAGTTTGATGTCCGAAATGAACACCAGCTTCAAGCAATTGCTTCATAGAAATTACTGACATAATATAGTTCCTCCTAAATGGTTTTTGATATCCTCCGTTTACTTCATCTCTAAGCGAAACTACAAACGTAGCACCAACACTTAAATCAGTAAACGTGTGTACTTTGTACTGACACCACTGCTTACTATATCATACTGAAATATTACAATCAAGTCGAAAATGCGAACAATGTAAAACTTTCTTTGTTCATACTCGAATTCTAGTATTACCAACCTGCATTTCTTTTAAGCAAAAAGTGAAATGCAATTCATGGCTTTTCAAAAAAATGCGATTATGACGCTATGTACGAACAACATCAATCTGTTATACAAAAAAACTCTCCTCAAAAAATGAGAAGAGTTTTATAAATTAGTTTGTTTTTAATTTAGCAAGTTCATGTAAGAATTTGTCGTTTAATACTTTAATGTATGTTCCTTTCATACCTAAAGAACGTGACTCAATTACACCAGCACTTTCTAATTTACGAAGTGCATTTACGATTACCGAACGAGTGATTCCTACACGGTCAGCAATTTTACTTGCAACAAGTAAACCTTCTGTTCCGTTTAATTCTTCGAAGATGTGCTCGATTGCTTCTAACTCACTGTAAGATAATGAGCTGATCGCCATTTGAACAACAGCTTTGCTACGCGCTTCTTCTTCAATTTCTTCTGCTTTTTCACGTAAAATTTCCATACCTACAACAGTTGAGCTGTACTCAGCAAGAATTAAATCATCATCTAAGAACTCTTGACCAAGACGAGCTAAAACTAATGTACCTAGACGCTCACCGCCACCAACGATCGGTACGATTGTAGTTAAGCCTTGACCAAATAATTCTTTATTTTCTACTGGGAATGCTGTGTAAGCACTGTTTACATCTAAGTTTGAAGATGTTTCTGTAATGTTGAATAAGCTTTGTGTATACTCTTCTGGGAATTGACGCTCTGCAAGCATTTGTTTCATACGCTCATTCTCGATTTGTTGGTGAATTGCATAACCTAGTAATTTACCACGACGGCTTACTACGAATACGTTCGCTTCGATTACTTCACACATTGTGTCAGACATTTCTCTAAAGTTTACAGGCTTTCCTGCTGCGCTCTGTAATAACGCATTTAATTTTCTTGTTTTTGCTAATAATTCCATTTCAAAAGTTCCTCCTACATGTTACTCACATATTTTTTCATCACTTGGAAACTAGGGCGAGTCACCTGATGACACTATTACAAAATAAACTGGCTCACATCTTTATTTTTAGCAATCGTTGCTAATTTTTCCTCAACGTATTGAGGCGTTATCGTTATTTTCTCTAACGTAATTTCAGATGCTTCAAACGATAAATCTTCAAGGAGCTTCTCCATAATCGTATGAAGTCTTCTTGCTCCAATATTATCTGTATCCTGATTAACTTGATAAGCAATCTCAGCAATCTTACGAATAGCTTCGTCTGAAAATTCAATTTCTATACCTTCAGTCGCTAATAAAGCAATATATTGTTTAATTAACGCATTGTCAGGCTCGATTAATATTTTAACAAAATCATCCGTCGATAATTTTGTTAATTCTACTCGAATCGGAAATCTCCCTTGTAATTCCGGAATCAAATCTGACGGTTTAGACATATGAAACGCTCCAGCTGCAACGAATAAAATATAATCCGTTTTTACTGATCCGTATTTTGTCGCAACATTTGATCCTTCTACAATTGGTAAAATGTCACGTTGCACACCTTCACGTGATACATCTACACTATTCGACTGCTTACCAGCAATTTTGTCAATTTCATCGATAAAAATAATCCCGAGCTGTTCAGCACGATAAACAGCCTCTTGTGTAACTTCATCCATATCAATTAAGCGCTGTGCTTCCTCATTTGTCAAGACTTTTCTTGCTTCTTTTACAGAAAGTTTACGTTTTTTTGTTTTTTTCGGCATAAAACTTCCTAATGCATCTTGGAAATTCATCCCCATTTGTTCCATGCCAGTTCCTTGCAGCATATCGAACATGGAAGACTGTTGTTCAGTCACTTCAATCGATACAATTTCATCTTCAAGAAGTCCTGCAGCAAGCTTTCTTTCCACATCTTGACGTTTCTTTTCGATTTCAACATCTTCCTGTGAATCTGTTGTTTGATTCGAATTTTGAGCGCCACCAAATAGCATTTCTAATGGGTTTTTAAATCCAGATTGCTTCTCCGGACTCGGTACTAAAATTTCAACAAGACGTTGGTTCGCTTGTTCTTCTGCTTTGTCTTGTACTTTTACTACCATTTCTTCTTTCACAATGCGAACTGACGTTTCCACAAGGTCACGTACCATCGATTCTACATCTCTACCTACATATCCAACTTCTGTAAATTTCGTAGCTTCAACCTTAATAAAAGGTGCTCCAACGAGTTTCGCCATTCGTCGTGCTACCTCTGTTTTACCAACACCTGTCGGTCCAATCATTAAAATATTTTTAGGTGCAATTTCATCACGTAGATTTTCAGCTAATTTACTTCGGCGGTATCGATTTCTTAAAGCTACAGCAACCGCTTTCTTCGCATCTTTTTGACCGATAATGTATTGATCTAATTTTTCCACAATTTGACGCGGAGTAAAATGTAAATGCATATAAAATGCCTCCCTTACGATTCTACAATTCTTCCACAATTATATTGTGGTTTGTATACACACAAATATCGCCTGCAATGTCTAAACTCGCTTTCGCAATTTGCTTCGCTGTTAAATGTTCACTTGCATATTGTTTTAAAGCACGACCTGCTGAAAGCGCATAATTTCCGCCAGATCCAATTGCTAAAATACCATCATCCGGTTCAATCACTTCTCCCGTACCTGAAACAAGGAGCATAGTTGTTTTATCCATGACAATGAGCATCGCTTCTAGCTGACGTAACATTTTGTCACCGCGCCATTGCTTCGCCATCTCAACAGCAGCACGCTGCAAGTTTCCATTATACTCTTCTAATTTCCCTTCAAACATTTCAAAAAGAGTAAATGCATCAGCAACTGAACCTGCAAAACCAGCTAAAACTTTCCCTTGAAAAAGTTTACGAACCTTACGAGCTGTATGTTTCATTACAACAGCATTTCCCATTGTCACCTGGCCATCTCCAGCCATTGCACATTCTCCATTATGATGAACTGCAAATATCGTTGTAGCGTGGAAATTTCCCATAGAAAAAACTCCTTTATATGTTTTTATAGCTTTAAAAGCAATTTATGCCCGTGGGTGATGCTTCATGTAGACAGAACGCAATCTTTCTTTAGAGACATGCGTATAAATTTGTGTCGTAGACAAATTTTCATGACCGAGTAGCTCCTGTACAGTACGTAAATCTGCCCCTTCATCTAACATATGTGTAGCAAATGTATGCCTTAACATATGAGGACTTATACGCATTGTCAGTGAAGCTTTCTTAATGAGTTCATTTAATACATAGCGTACTCCTCGACTTGTCAGCGGCGTGCCTTTCGCATTTAAAAATACCATATGAGATTGTTCTTCAGTTTTCTTGGCTAACTGTTTTCTCCCGTTCTCTATATAAGTAATTAAAGCATCTTGTGCATAGCTCCCGAACGGAATATACCTTTGTTTTTTTCCTTTTCCCATTACTAAAATTGTCCCCACCGCAAAGTCAATATCGGTAAGTTGTAAATTAACACATTCACTCACACGGATCCCGGTCGCATACATCAACTCTAATAAAGCTTGATTCCTTTGACCTAACGGGGTTCCCGTATCAGAAACTTCAAATAATTCCTCTAATTCTTCAGCATATAAAAACTTTGGGATTGACAATTCTTTTTTGGGGAGTGACGCAAGTGCAAACGGATTATCTTTCCGATAACCTTCACGCATCAAAAAACGATATAAACTTCGTAAGCTTGATACTTTTCTTGCGACAGATTTACGGGCTAACTTTTCATCGTGCAACGTCGTTAAGTACAAACGAACATCCGCGTATGTAATATCTAAAAAAGAGGATATGCCTTCTCGCTCCATAAATTGCACAAAATGTTCTAAATCATTTTGATAACTTGCAATTGTATATTTTGAATAATTTCTTTCAATTTGTAAATATCCAACGAATAATTGTAACAATTTCTTCACATTCACACAATTCACCTCAATAAAGGCTACTAAATCGTATCACAACTTAGTAGCCTTTGCAAGAAATTTAACTAAATATTTACAAAATTTCGAATCGTTTCTAAAGCGCGTGTTGCATAGGCTTCATTACGTTCTGCTTTCTTTTTAATTTTCTTCTCTAACGGTGCAAACAGACCGAAGTTTGCATTCATCGGTTGGAAGTTTTTTGCATTTGTCGCAGTAATATAATTCGCCATACTTCCCATCGCAGTTACTGGTGGTAATACAACCGGCTCTTCACCTTTTACAAGTCGAGCAGCGTTGATACCTGCTAGCAATCCTGAAGCCGCTGATTCAACATATCCCTCCACTCCAGTCATTTGACCAGCGAAGAATAAATCATCACGTTGTTTATATTGGTATGTTGGACGAAGCAAGTTAGGTGAATTAATAAACGTATTACGATGCATTACACCATAACGTACAATCTCTGCGTTTTCCAGTCCTGGAATCAACTGTAACACTTCTTTTTGCGGTCCCCATTTTAAATGCGTTTGGAAACCTACGATATTGTATAACGTTCCCGCTGCATCATCTTGGCGTAACTGAACAACAGCATATGGCGTTTTCCCTGTTTTCGGATCTTCTAATCCAACAGGTTTCATCGGTCCAAATACTAGTGTTTGTCTTCCTCTACTTGCCATAACTTCTACTGGCATACAACCTTCAAAGAAAATTTCTTTTTCAAATTCTTTTAAAGGTACTGTTTCAGCAGCGATTAAAGCCTCGTAAAAACGGTCGAATTCCTCTTCCGTCATTGGACAGTTTAAATATGCCGCTTCACCTTTATCGTAACGAGATTTTAAATACACTTTATTCATATCAATGCTGTCTTTCTCAACAATCGGTGCTGCTGCATCATAGAAATAAAAGTAGTCTTCACCCGTTAATTCTTTTAATTGCGCAGAAAGATCAGGCGACGTAAGTGGACCTGTCGCGATAACAGTAGGACCTTCTGGAATTTCAGTAATTTCTTCATTCACCACAGTTACGTTCGGATGATTTTTCACATATTCCGTTACTTTTGCCGCAAATTCATGACGATCTACCGCTAAAGCCCCTCCTGCTGGTACAGAACACTCATCAGCTGCACGAATAATAACAGAATCCATTAAACGCATTTCTTCTTTAATAACACCAACAGCATTTGTTAATGTGTTTGCGCGAAGCGAGTTACTACATACTAATTCTGCAAATTTATCTGTGTGATGAGCTGGCGTTTGCCTTACCGGTCTCATTTCGTATAATCTTACTTGGACACCACGTTTTGCAATTTGGTAAGCTGCTTCACTTCCTGCAAGACCTGCGCCAATGACGTTTACTACTTGTGTTGTCATATATTTATCACCTTTCCTTTTCTTCCCGAAAAAAATGTGAGCAGTTACGCTCACATTTGTTGTTCTTCTTCATAATCACACGAAATACATTGTACTTGTACGCCTTTTTTCAACTTCTTCTCTACTAGCATACCTTCACACTTCGGACATTTACGGCCAATCGGCTTATCCCAAGATACAAAGTCACACTCTGGATACGTACCGCACCCATAGAAAAGACGTTTCTTTTTATTACTACGACGCTCAATAATTTGACCTTTATCACATTTCGGACAAGTAACACCGATTTCTTTCACAATCGGTTTTGTATTACGACAATCTGGGAAATTCGAGCAAGCCATAAATTTCCCGTATTTACCCATTTTAAAGACCATTGGGTGATTACATAATTCACAATCTTCCCCAGCTGGTTCATCTTTAATTTCCACTTCACGCATTTCTTTTTCCGCTTTTTCTAAACGCGGTTCAAATCCTACGTAGAAATCATCAACAATTTTTACCCAATTCGCATTTCCTTCTTCTACTTCATCGAGGCTTTGCTCCATGTTAGCAGTAAATTCAATGTTAATAATTTCTGGGAAAAACTCTAAAATAAGTTCAATTACTATTTCACCTAGTTCAGTTGGAACGAAGCGTTTATTATCCAAACCTACATATCCACGTTTTTGAATCGTTTCAAGTGTCGGTACGTAAGTCGACGGTCTTCCAATTCCAAGCTCTTCAAGTGTTCTTACTAAACGAGCCTCTGTATAGCGCGGCGGAGGTTGTGTAAAGTGTTGCTTCGGTTCTAAATCCTTCGAAAATACGGTTTCCCCTACTTCTAAAGGTGGCAACATCTTATCCTTTTCTTCAGCCCCATCATCTTTCGACTCTACATACACTTTCATAAATCCTGGGAACTTTACAACCGATCCACTTGCACGGAACTGAACATTATTATTAATGAGTCTCGCTGTCACAGTATCCATTATAGCAGACGCCATTTGACTTGCAACAAATCGCTCCCAAATCAATTTATACAATCGAAGTTGATCACGACTTAAGAAACTCTTTAGTTCCTCTGGCTTTCTCATTACCGAAGTAGGACGAATTGCCTCATGCGCATCTTGTGCGTTCGACTTCTTCGTTTCTTTCTTCTTTTCTGTTCCTATGTATTCCGTACCAAACGCCTCAGTAATGTACGTACGTGCCTCTGTTTGAGCTGTTTCTGAGATACGTGTTGAATCAGTTCTCATATACGTAATAAGACCTACAGTTCCTTGTTTTCCAAGATCAATTCCTTCATACAATTGCTGCGCAAGCATCATCGTTTTCTTTGCTCGCATGTTTAACTTACGCGCCGCCTCTTGTTGCAAGGAAGATGTTGTAAATGGTAATGCCGGATTACGTTTTCGCTCTTTTCTCGTTACATTTTCAACTGAGAACGCATTATCTTTCAGCCGTTCAATTATTTCATTCACTTGTGTTTCATTTGTTAATTGAACTTTTTCACCATCTACACCGTAAAAGCTTGCTTCAAATGTGTCTTTCCCTTTCACAAATTCTGTCTTAATTGTCCAGAATTCTTCAGGCTCGAAACTTTGAATTTCTCTTTCACGTTCGATAATTAAACGAACTGCTACAGATTGTACGCGTCCTGCACTTAATCCTTTTTTTACTTTCTTCCATAATAAAGGACTAATATTGTAACCAACAAGACGATCTAGTATACGTCTTGCTTGTTGTGCATCTACTAAATTCATGTTAATCGCGCGAGGATGTTTAAAGGATTCCTTTATTGCATCTTTTGTAATCTCATTAAACACAACTCGGCAATCTGATTCAACGTCCACATTTAACGTATTGGCTAAATGCCAAGCAATAGCTTCCCCTTCGCGGTCTGGATCGGCCGCGAGATAGACTTTCTTTGCTTTTTTTGCTGCTGATTTTAAGTCTTTTAAGACGGGACCTTTACCACGAATGGTAATATACTTCGGGGTGAAGTTGTTCTTTACTTCTATCCCCATTTGGCTTTTAGGTAAATCGCGAACGTGTCCCATAGACGCGACAACTTTGTATTTTTTCCCTAAATATTTCTCAATGGTCTTCGCCTTAGAAGGCGACTCCACGATTACGAGGTAATCTGACATGCTAGTGCCTCCTTAAGAGGTGGATTCAAGTCTTCATTAATCTTATTGATTTCTCTTGTTTTTGTCAATCAAGAATGAATATACCATACAGTGCCTATCTACCATTTGTCAATAATTGTTTAATAAAAACATAAAAATATAAGGTTAATTTAAAATCTCTTCCAGTATATCTTCTGCATTTCTTACTAGTTTCGCTCCTTGTTGAATGAGATGATTTGTTCCTGATGCACTATCTATAAATATAGGTCCAGGAAGTGCAAATACCTCTCTATTTTGCTCTAGAGCAAGGTCTGCGGTAATAAGTGTTCCACTTCTCGATTTCGCTTCTACAACTAAAACACCTTTACTTATGCCACTAATAATCCGATTCCTTTTTGGAAAATACCATTTTTTCGGTGCATAGTGCGGCGGATACTCTGTTAATAACAATATATATTCATTCCACACTTCATATAAATATCGATTCTCTCTTGGATATATATACGATAATCCATGTCCTAGTATCGCAATTGTTGGGCAATGCCGTCTTACTGTAATTTCATGAGACATCGCATCTATCCCTCTTGCAAATCCACTGACAACAAGCCATTCCTTTTCTAATAATGGATGTAAAATAAATTTCAAACTTTCATATCCATATAAATTCGGTTCTCTTGTTCCAACAACCGCTAATTTATTCACTTTATTGAGAAAATCTTTTTCTCCTTTTCCATATAATACAAAGGGAGGATCTTGTATTTCACGTAATAATTTTGGATAATCTTCATCCCATATTGTCATATAAAAGAATCGATTTTTCTCTAAATAAGATATATATTGTGGGAGATTTGAACTTTGAAGAAAATTTACTAATTCTGAAGATTTTTTCGAGGATATTCCAGTGTAACATTCAATTTGTTTTGCATTAAAATTGTATATTTCCTTCAATTCTGGATCGACATGTAATAGCCTCTCTATCGCCTTCCAATGGTCTGCTAACAAGTAATGAAGATGTAATAATCGTTCTCTTTTCATCACAATTCTCCTTACCCATAATTTTTATTATGTTAACAAGAAGTTTGTAAAAAGACACCTTCAAGCAAGAAGGTGTCTTTCAACAGATTAGTAGTTTTTACAAGTCTCAAATAGACCTTTTTCTTTTAAGACAGAGATTAGCGTTTCACCCATAACTGCTGGAGTTTCCGCTACTTTAATACCACAAGCTTCCATCGTTTTAATCTTTTCTGCAGCAGTTCCTTTGCCGCCAGAAATGATTGCACCAGCATGCCCCATACGTTTGCCAGCAGGCGCTGTTTGGCCGCCAATGAAGCCTACAACAGGTTTTGTCATATTAGCTTTCACCCATTCAGCTGCCTCTTCTTCCGCTGTACCACCGATTTCACCAATCATAATTACAGCGTGTGTTTCTTCATCTTCATTAAATGCTTTTAACGCGTCAATAAAGTCTGTACCGTTAACAGGGTCTCCGCCGATACCTACAGCCGTAGATTGACCAATACCTTCTTGTGTTAACTGATGTACAGCCTCATACGTTAATGTACCAGAGCGAGATACGATACCTACATGACCTTTTTTATGAATGTATCCTGGCATAATACCAATTTTACATTCATCAGGTGTGATAACACCTGGGCAGTTCGGTCCAAGTAAACGTGTATGTTTACCAGCCATATATCTCTTTACATTTACCATATCTAATACAGGAATTCCTTCAGTAATACATACTACTAAATCAATTTCTGCATCAACTGCTTCCATAATTGCATCAGCCGCAAAAGCGGGTGGAACGTATACAACTGAAGCGTTTGCGCCTGTTGCTTTCACTGCATCTTCTACAGTATCAAATACTGGTACACCTTCAATATCAGTGCCACCTTTACCTGGCGTTACACCACCGACAATTTTCGTACCGTATTCTATCATTTGCTTTGTGTGGAATAACCCTTGAGAACCTGTAATACCTTGAACAATAACTTTTGTATCTTTATTAACTAATACGCTCATTTTTCTCCCCCGCTTTCTATTAGCCCACTAGTGAAACAATTTTTTGTGCACCGTCTGCCATAGATTCTGCTGCAACAATATTTAAGCCAGACTCATTTAAAATTTTCTTACCTAACTCTACGTTTGTACCTTCAAGACGTACAACTAAAGGCAATTCAAGACCTACTTGTTTCGTTGCTTCAATAACACCTTCTGCAATAACATCACACTTCATAATGCCACCAAAAATGTTAACGAAGATACCTTTTACATTTTTGTCAGAAAGGATAATTTTGAATGCTTCTGTAACCTTTTCAGCTGTCGCACCGCCACCAACATCTAAAAAGTTAGCTGGATCTCCATGGTAATGTTTAATGATATCCATAGTAGCCATCGCTAAACCTGCACCATTAACCATACAACCGATATTTCCATCTAAAGGAATGTAGTTTAAGTCATATTTAGAAGCTTCGATTTCTTTTGCATCTTCTTCATCAAGGTCACGAAGTTCTAAAATGTCTTTATGGCGATATAAAGCATTAGAATCAAAGTTTAATTTCGCATCTAATGCCATAACTTTACCATCACCTGTTGTAACAAGTGGGTTAATCTCTGCGATAGAGCAATCTTTTTCGATAAAAGCACGGTATAAGCCCATCATAAACTTCACAGCTTGTCCTACAAGCTCTTTTGGAATATTGATGTTAAATGCAATTCGGCGTGCTTGGAAGCCTTGTAAGCCTACTGCTGGATCAATATATTCTTTAAAGATTTTTTCAGGTGTTTTTTCTGCTACTTCTTCAATTTCTGTTCCGCCTTCTTCAGAAGCCATTAAAACAACTTGAGAAGTTGCACGGTCTAAAACAAGACCTACATAATATTCTTTTTTAATATCGCAACCTTCTTCGATAAGTAAGCGTTTTACTTCCTTACCTTCAGGACCTGTTTGATGTGTCACAAGTGTAGTTCCTAAAATGCTCTCTGCATATGTACGAACTTCATCTAAATTTTTTGCAACTTTTACTCCGCCAGCTTTGCCGCGTCCACCAGCGTGAATTTGTGCTTTCACTACACATACATCCGTTCCTAATTCTTTCGCCGCTTCTACAGCTTCTTCTACTGTAAATGCAACCTTCCCGTTCGGAACGCTAACCCCATAGCTTCTAAGGACTGCCTTACCTTGGTACTCATGGATATTCATGGTCCCATCCTCCCCTGTTTTCCTGTTTTACTCGAAAAGTTTTTTAATGTTTAAAAAACATTACATTGCCATTGTATAAGATGATTGGCACGCTGTCTACAATAAAGTGTCAGAAAACTGAAATCGCTTTATTCTTTTTGGAAAATAGTAATGTTTATATGTCAAAATACAAAATAAGCTGCGTTTTCGCAGCTTATTTTTGAATCATATCTTTAATTGGCGCGAACGATTTTCGATGTTCTTCTAATATGCCATGCGCTTCAATCGCTTCTAAATGTTGTTTTGTGCCATATCCCATATGTTGTTCAAATCCATATGCAGGATACTTCTCTCCAAGCTCTTTCATCATACGATCTCTCGTTACTTTCGCAATAATGGATGCAGCTGAAATAGAAATACTTTTTGCATCACCTTTAATAATAGATGTTTGCGGAATTGGTGTAGGGAGTTTCATCGCATCAATTAATAAATATTGTGGTGTACAAGATAAATTCGCTACAGCATCTAACATCGCTTGTTTCGTCGCTTGATAAATATTTATTTCATCAATAACTTGCGGTGATACAATTCCAACTCCAATTGCAATTGCTTGCGCTTTAATTTCATCATAAAAACGCTCACGTTTCGCTTCACTCAACTTTTTCGAGTCATTTAACCCCGGAATATAAAAATCCTCAGGAAGAACGACAGCTGCCGTCACAACAGGCCCAGCTAACGGTCCACGACCTACTTCATCTATACCTGCGATATATGTGAGACCTTTTTCACGTAACGCATTTTCATACTTAGACATTTCTAGAAATTTTTCTTTTTCCTTTTGCGCTAACTCTTTTTGTTTATACCACTTAGAAATGAGCTTTTGTACCCCTTTACGTTCATCTTTTATTAATATTTGAAAGCGGTCGTCCTCTTCACTCATAATTTCTTGTAGTAAATGTTCCGCCTCTTGAATAGTCACTTTTTGCATTCATGCCACTCCCTTTATATACAAAAAAGAAAAGACGTACAAACGCACGTCTTATACTTCTTCTACTTTTTCTGCATCTTCTGTCTGCTCCGCAAACTCTTCTGGTGTTTCAAACGTCATTTTCCCAAGTTTGCCACCACGAAGCTCACGAAGTATAAGTTCAGATGTTTTATCATAATCAATCATTCCGCCGCCCATTAAACAGCCTCTATTTTTTCCAATCGCATCAAATAACTCCACGATGTCTTCTGGAATGTCATTTAAATTATAGCGCTCTTTTAATCGGTCTGGGTAATGTTTCTCCATAAAACGTAGCGCATAAACAGCTACGTCTTGTAGATTTAAAATAGAATCTTTAATTGCACCAGTCGTAGCTAGACGTAACCCAACTAATTGGTCTTCAAATTTAGGCCATAAAATACCTGGCGTATCTAACAGCTCCATTTCTTTCCCAACCTTAATCCATTGCTGAGCTGTTGTCACACCAGGACGATCCCCTGTTTTAGCAATATTTTTCTTCGCTAACTTATTAATCAACGTAGATTTACCAACATTCGGTATCCCTACAATTAATGCACGAATCGCTCTCGGTCTAATACCTTTTGCAACCATTTTATCGAATTTCTCTTTCACTAACACTTTACAAGCCGCCGCAATTTCCTTCATGCCTTGTCCAGCCTGTGCGTTAATTGAAATTGCCATATGGCCTTTTTCTTTAAAATATGCGATCCATTGCTTTGTTAAACGATCGTCTGCCATATCCGCTTTATTTAAAACAACAAGCCTCGGTTTATGTGTAATAATCTCATCGATCATCGGATTTCGAGAAGATAAAGGTAATCGAGCATCTACAAGCTCAATTACAACATCAATTAACTTTAATTTTTCTGTTACTTGGCGTCTAGCCTTTGCCATATGTCCCGGGAACCATTGAATTACCATGTTGCCACCTTCTTTTTCTTTTATTTCACAATACGAGCATCTTTTAACGGCCAATATAGTATATTTGCCTTTCCAATCACTTGGTCCATTGAAATTGTACCAATCGAACGGCTATCTTTACTAAAACGACGATTATCGCCTAAAACAAATAATTGACCTTCTGGAACAGTTTTCTTCCCTGTCATTTCTTCAAGAGTGAAATCATATGTAAGCGGTCCGTCAGCAATTTGTTTTTTCTGCTTGTCTAAATACGGCTCCTCATAAGCCTTTCCGTTAACATATAGTTTATCATTACGATACTCTATTTCATCGCCTGGTAGGCCGATAATACGCTTAATATAATCTTTATCTTCCGTCGCTCGGAATACAATAATATCAAATCGTTTCGGATCTCCTATGTGATAACCAATTTTATTAACTATCATTCGATCGCGATCATGTAATGTAGACGCCATCGATACTCCATCTACGAGAATTGGCGCAAAGAAAAACTGTCTAATAACACCTGCTAATACAACAGCTATCAAAATTGCCTTGATCCATTCCCAAAGTGAACTCTTTTCTTTCTTCATGCTTTTCCCCTCCACGATTATGTAAGCTGATCGTATTATATCAAAATTTTATATAGATTGGAAAAAGGGAGCTTGTGCATTTACAAGCTCCCATACATGTCTTATCGAATTTCTTTAATACGTGCTTTTTTACCGCGAAGGTTACGTAAGTAGTATAACTTAGCACGACGTACTTTACCACGGCGAAGTACTTCGATTTTCGCGATTCTTGGCGTGTGAACTGGGAATGTACGCTCTACACCTACACCGTAAGAAATCTTACGAACTGTGAATGTTTCACTGATTCCGCCACCACGACGTTTAATTACAACACCTTCGAAAAGCTGAATTCTTTCACGAGTTCCCTCAACTACTTTTACGTGTACACGTAAAGTGTCTCCAGGACGGAATGAAGGAAGGTCAGTTTTTAATTGGCCTTTTGTAATTTCTGCGATTAATTGTTGCATATTAAATTCTCTCCTTTAAACAGATGCTCTTATAAAGTCTAAATAAATTACAGCGGAACATCGTTAATACGGCTACTGATTTCAGCAGCACAAGTGTTATAATAGCATATTGCTAAGGCTGTTGCAATAGAAAATATATCAAGCACTTATTTGCCTTCTTTAATCTGTTCTAGCCACTTCTTTTCTTGCTTAGACAATTCTCGTTCTTCTAGTAAATCCGGTCTACGCGTGTACGTACGACGCAACGATTCTTTATGTCGCCATTCATCAATATTTTTATGATTTCCCGACATTAATACATCTGGCACTTTCATACCACGAAAATCAGCTGGACGTGTATAATGAGGATGCTCTAATAAACCTGTACTAAACGAATCCTCGACTTGTGAAGCATGATTTCCTAGTACTCCTGGAAGGAGACGTACGACACTATCAGTTATAACCATAGAGGCTAACTCTCCACCCGTTAATACATAGTCACCGATAGAAATCTCATCTGTTACGAGATGTTCACGAATTCGTTCGTCATATCCTTCATAATGCCCACATACAAAGATTAAATGTTCTTCCTCTGCAAGCTCTTCCGCTTTCTTCTGAGTAAACCTTTCACCTTGCGGACACATTAAGACAACTCGCGGCTTCCGCTCCGTTTCTTTCGTTAAATCTTCTACAGCATCAAAAATAGGCTGAGGAGTTAACACCATCCCAGCGCCGCCACCATACGGATAATCATCCACACTATTATGCTTACTCGTTGTATAATCACGGAAATTGACAACACGAAGCTCTACCGCTTCTTTTTCTTGTGCTTTCTTTAAAATTGAAGATCCAAACACACCTGTAAACATATCTGGAAACAAAGTTAAAATGTCAATTTTCATTATAGTAGCCCTTCCATTACATGAATGGTTACTAATTTATTCTCAATGTTAACTTGAAGTACAACATCATCAATATAAGGAATTAACAGATCTTGACCTTTTGGACGTTTAATTACCCAAACATCATTTGCACCAGGAGATAAAACTTCTTTTATTGTCCCTAACGCTTCTCCTTCTTCCGTTACAACGTTGCAACCAATAATTTCATGATAGTAGTATTCGCCTTCAGCTAGTTCGCCTAATTGATCTTCAGGTACTTTTAAAAGAGAACCTTTAAACTGTTCTACTTCATTTACATTCCCATATCCTTCAAATGTCAATAAATCAAATGTTTTATGTTGACGATGAGAAGTAATCTTTACTGGGAAAGGCTCTCCACCTTTTTCATTCGATATGTATAACGTATTCCCTACCTTATATCGCTCTTCTGGAAAATCAGTACGAGAAACCACACGAATTTCTCCTTTTACGCCATGAGTATTTACAATTTTCCCTACGTTAAACCATTTTGTCATAAACAGTATGTCACCCCTGGTTTCTATATAAATTAAGCATCCCCATTTCACATATGGAACATGCAATTTCTCTTTAAATGTTAAAAAAGGGAGAGGAAATAACTCCTCGCCCTTTTTACGTTTATTGAATTTCCAGTGTTACTTTTTCACTATTGTGATGTCCCACTGAATACAAGAGCATTCGAATTGCTTTCGCAACTTTCCCTTGTTTTCCAATGACTTTTCCAACATCCTCAGGATGTACAGTTAATCGATACTTTATCTCTCCGTTGTAAAGTTCCTGTGTAACTTTTACATCTTCAGGATAATCGACAAGAGGCTTGACAATCGTCTCGACTAACTTCTTCATAGTCATTGCCTCAATTACTTACCTTGTTTAGATAAGTGGAATTTCTCCATGATACCTTGGTTAGAGAATAAGTTACGAACTGTATCAGATGGTTTAGCACCATTTCCTAACCATTTTAATGCTGCTTCTTCGTTGATCTTAACTTCAGCTGGTTGAGCAACCGGATTGTAAGTACCGATTTCCTCAATGAAACGTCCGTCACGAGGAGAACGAGAATCTGCAACAACTACACGATAGAAAGGAGTTTTTTTAGCTCCCATACGTTTTAAACGAATTTTAACTGCCATTTATAAAGCACCTCCGAATTTATTTCACACAGATAATTATATTAGCAAAAAGACTATTGCTTTGTAAAGTATTTTTTCTTAACAGAGCCATCTTTTTTCCTTACATGAATGGAAACTTCAATCCACCTAGTCCTTTTTTCTTACCTTTTTGCATTCCAGTCATCGTTTTCATCATCTTTTTCATATCATCAAATTGCTTGATTAAACGATTGATTTCTTGTACCGTTGTACCGCTACCTTTGGCAATGCGTTTTTTGCGACTAGCATTGATTATTTCCGGTTGTTCTCGCTCTAATTTAGTCATAGAACGAATAATTGCCTCAATATGCCCAATTTGTTTTTCATCAACTTGTGCATTTTTCAGCCCTTTAATTTTATTTGCACCAGGAAGCATTCCTAACAATTCATCAAGCGGGCCAAGTTGACGCACTTGTCCAAGTTGTTCTAGGAAATCGTCAAGTGTAAACGAAAGCGTACGCATTTTTTGCTCAAGTTCTTTTGCTTTCTCTTCATCAACTGTAGCTTGCGCTTTTTCAATTAATGTTAAGACGTCTCCCATCCCTAAAATACGGGATGCCATACGTTCTGGATGGAACGCTTCAAGTGCATCTAGTTTTTCACCCATACCAGCAAATTTAATTGGCGTATTTGTAACAGCTTTAATAGACAATGCCGCACCACCGCGCGTATCACCATCCAGCTTCGTTAATACAACCCCTGTTAAACCTAACTGTTCATGGAAACTTTGTGCAACATTAACCGCGTCTTGTCCTGTCATCGCATCGACAACAAGGAAAATTTCATCCGGTTTCGCAACTTCTTTCACTTTCGCTAATTCATCCATTAGTTCTTCATCAATATGCAGGCGACCTGCTGTATCAATTAAAACATAATCATGATGATCTTCTTTCGCTTTTGCAATCGCTTGTTTCGCAATTTCAACAGGACTTACTTGATCTCCTAAAGAGAATACAGGCATGTCCAATTGCTTCCCTAATGTTTCAAGCTGTTTAATCGCTGCAGGACGGTAAATATCCGCCGCAACAAGCATTGGTTTACGATTATGCTTTTTACGAAGCAAATTCGCAAGCTTACCTGTCGTCGTTGTTTTACCTGCACCTTGCAGACCAACCATCATAATAACAGTCGGTGGCTTATTAGCAACAGCAATTTTGCTTTGCTCTCCGCCCATAAGTTCTGTAAGTTCTTCCTGTACAACTTTAATTACTTGTTGTCCAGGTGTCAAACTTTTCATTACATCTTGTCCGACAGCACGTTCAGATACACGCTTTACAAAATCTTTTACTACTTTAAAGTTAACGTCCGCTTCTAAAAGAGCTAGACGAACTTCTCTCATCATTTCTTTCACATCGGCTTCAGAAACTTTTCCTTTGCCGCGGATTTTTTGCATCGTCTGTTGAAGTCGGTCGGCTAATCCTTCAAATGCCATATTGCCGCCCTCCTAATCTAATTTTTCGATAGCTTCAACAACTTGTTTCATTTCTTCATTCACATGCTCTTCTTCGCTGATTAGCTGTTTTAGCTTTGCAACAAGTCGCTGTCGCTCTTGAAACTTTTGAAGTAATACTAATTTTTCTTCATATTCTTCAAGCATCGCTTCAGTCCGTTTAATGTTATCATACACGGCTTGGCGACTTACATCAAATTCTTCCGCAATTTCACCAAGAGATAAATCATCTAGATAATAAAGCGACATATAACTTCTTTGTTTTTGCGTTAACAACGATTGATAAAAATCAAATAAATAGTTCATTCTCGTTGTTTTTTCGAGCATGTTGGATCATCCTTTGTTAAGTGATTTCCCTTTACATGAATTAGTTTACATGGAGTACAAAAGAGTGTCAAGTTTTTTTCTTAACATCTCATATTTTTATAGAAAAAGAAGCGGAAAATACCGCTTCTTTCACTTATACTTCTTCTGTTTCTACTAAGTTCGCAAATAAACCATATACATATTGTTCTGGATCGAACTGTTGCAGATCATCCATTTGCTCTCCTAATCCAACGAATTTCACCGGTACATCCATTTCGTTACGAATTGCTAATACAATACCACCTTTAGCAGTTCCATCTAACTTCGTTAAAACAATACCAGTCACATTCGTTGCTTCACGGAATGTTTTCGCTTGACTTAAACCGTTTTGTCCTGTTGTTGCATCAATAACAAGCAATACTTCATGAGGAGCTCCTGGTACTTCACGCTCAATTACACGCTTTACCTTCTCTAACTCTTTCATTAAGTTTACTTTATTTTGTAAACGTCCTGCTGTATCACATAGTAATACATCTACTTTACGTGCTTTTGCAGCTTGTACAGCGTCATACATAACCGCTGCTGGATCAGACCCTGATCCTTGTTTAATCACTTCTACCCCAACGCGATCGCCCCATACTTCCAATTGTTCAATCGCTCCAGCACGAAATGTATCTCCTGCTGCTAATAAGACAGACTTACCTTCTGATTTAAACTTATGAGCCATCTTACCAATTGTTGTCGTTTTACCTACACCATTCACACCAACAAATAAAACAACTGTTAAACCATCCTTTTGCACATTAATTTCATTAGTAAAATCGCTGTCACCTTTATAAATTTCTATTAATTTTTCCGAAATAACAGCTTGTACTTCTTTTGGATCTTGAATATTACGGCGTTGCACTTCTTCTTTCAGCTGGTCGATTAATTCCATCACTGTCGAAACGCCAACATCTGCACCGATTAAAATTTCTTCTAATTCTTCGAAGAAATCTTCATCTACTTTACGGTAACGAAAGACTAAATCATTTACTTTATCTGCAAACGAATTTCTCGTTTTTTCTAATCCTTGTTTAAACTTCTCTGTTACCGTATCTGTTTGTTTTGAAATTTTTTCTTTTAGTTTTTTAAAAAAGCTCATACTGTCCCATCCTTTCTATTTGCTTGCAACTAGTTCTTCTCCATCATCTAAACGAACCGAAACAAGTTTAGATACCCCTGACTCTTGCATTGTTACACCGTACAATACGTCAGACTCTTCCATTGTACCTTTTCTATGTGTAATTACAATAAACTGTGTCTCATCACTAAATTTCTTTAAATACTGAGCAAAACGGGCAACGTTTGCCTCATCAAGAGCAGCCTCTACCTCATCTAATACACAGAATGGGACTGGGCGCACTTTTAAAATACCAAATAGCAGCGCAATTGCCGTTAAAGCACGCTCTCCACCTGAAAGTAAACCTAAGTTTTGCAGTTTCTTCCCTGGCGGTTGCGCTACGATATCAATACCCGTATTTAATAAGTCCTCTGGATTCGTCATAACTAAATCCGCTCTACCGCCTCCAAATAATTCAGAGAACACCGATTGAAACTCCATTCGAATTCCTTCAAACGTAGTAGAAAAGCGTTTTTTCATTTCTTCATCCATTTCAGTAATAAGTTGGTGCAATGTCGTTTTTGCTTCTTCTAGATCATCTTTTTGCTCTAGTAAGAATGTATGACGCTCTGCCACACGCTCATACTCATCAATTGCTCCTAAGTTTACTGTACCTAGCTCTTCGATGGAGAGTTTAATTAGTTTCACCTTTTTACGTGCATCCTCAGCAGGCATCACCATTGTATACTTCAGTTTTGCCGCTTCAAATGAAATCGTATATGTTTCACGTAAATGTTGTAATCTATTTTCTAACTCTACATCAAGTCGGTTTATTTTTACCTCTTGATCTTTCAACATCTCAAGAATGTATTTATGTTTACCTGTTGTTTCTTTCAGGTTACGCTCTAACTGTTCTACTCTCTCTTGTAACGATACACGTTGTTCACGACGAGAGCGAATTAACTCTGAAGTTTGATTACGATCATATGCTTTCTTCTCAATCATATTCGTAATTTGTTCTTCACCACTTGAATTCGATGTCATTTCTTGTTTTAAGAATGCTAAATCCTCTTTCGTTTTGACAAGCGTTGCATCGGTTTCTTCTTTTTCCTTCGTCAATCGTTCTACTTTTTCTTTTTGATTAGATAAGCGTTGTTGCTTTTCAGCTGCTAACACTTTTAACTCAGTCATTTCTTTTTGAACTTTTTCTTTCGAAGAATGTTGCTCACTTTTTTGTTTTGTTAAAGCTGTGATTTTGCTATCTAATTCCGTAATCTCTGCCTGAAGAGTCGCCAAAATCTTTTCTAACTCTTCTTTACGGCCTTGCATTTTCACTTGGTCTTGCAAGAACCCTTCAATCTCTAAATCGTAAATAGATAAACGATCATTAATACGATGTTCTTCTAATTCTAAGCGACTAATTTCTTCTCTTAATTTCTGTTCATCTACACGCTCTGCTTCTACACTTTGCCTTAGTTCGCGTATTTGCACTTCTTTTTCTTGAATCTCTTGTTTTACTGCTTTAACAAAGTTTTCTAACTTCGTTGTTTTCTCTTCCATATCAGTTAACTTACTCGTCCACTCTTCTAGTTCACGTTGACGTCCTAATAAAGATGATTTCGCCTGTTTTACCGCTCCACCCGTCATAGAACCGCCAGGGTTTACTACATCACCTTCGATTGTTACAATGCGATAACGGTATTGCAATTGTTTCGCCAACTCATTCGCTCCGCGTAAATCTTTTGCAACAATAACAGTACCTAATAAATTTGAAACTACATTTTCATATTTATTGTTATATTGCACGAGTTCTGCTGCCACACCTACAAACGATGGGTGCTGATTTACAATACGTAATTGCTCAAATGATAACGATCTACCTTTAATAACAGCTTGCGGTAAAAACGTTGCTCGTCCATGTTTATTTTGTTTTAAAAACGCAATTGCATTACGAGCATGTTCTTCTTTTTGTACAACTATATGCTGCATCGCTGCACCTAGAGCAATTTCCATTGCAATTTCATATTCTTTCGGTACCGTTAGCAGTTCTGCAACAGCACCCTCAATACCTTGCAACCTATTTTCTCTAGCTTTTAATACTTCACGTACCCCTTGATAGAAACCAGAGTAGTCCTCTTGCATCTCTTCTAGCATTTCTTTTCGAGAACGTGCCTGTTGTACAAATTGATATGCTTGATACAGTTTTGTTTCGTTTTCACTATACTGCGCCTTGCATTTCCCAAGTGCCGCTTCTGTCTTTTGTATATTCGAAAGGATTCCAGCTACTTTTTCTTTTACTTGTTCATAACTTTCCACAAGTTTTGTCTTTTTCGCTGTAATTTCCATACGCATTTCTACATATTTCGCATTTTCTTCATCAAGGCGTTCATTTTTTGAGTTTTGTTGTTTAGATTGTTCTTCAATCATAGATAACTCATTACGATGACTAGCTTGTTGATTTAAAAGTTCAATATAGTCACCTTTTAAATTCTCAATTTGCTCTTCTAAATTGTCAGCAAACGTTGCAAGTAATTGCTCATTGTCATGCAATTTCGTCTCCAACTCTTTTACATGATTTACAAATTGCATCAATACTTCTGTACTCGATTCAATTTCACCATCATAACTTGTAGCTTTCTCTGTTAATTCAACAATTAACTGTTCGAGTTGTGCACAATGCGTCGTTGCATTTTGCTTTCTCTCTTTTAATAGCTCACGCTGTCCTT
>NZ_JAKUFF010000047.1:0-37334 GCF_022663305.1 Bacillus cereus group sp. BfR-BA-01408
AAGAAGAGGAAACGTATTCACAGCGGGATGAAAATGCGCTTTATTTAACGAAATTATTTACGAAAGAACCGGAAGAAGAATTTACAAAGTTACGAATGTATTTTGTGCAAGAAGGAGATACGATCGAATCTGTTGCAGAACGTTATGAAACATCTGTACAAAACTTATACCGTGTCAATCAAACAGAAGATATATATTTAACTACAGGACAAATTATTTATATTCCTGTTTCAAGAGCAAAAGCGAAATAAGTGAGTGTTTGCACTCACTTATTTTTCTAAAGGCTATGTTTTGAATAGAAAGGGTTATTCGTATGGATATGGAATTACGAAATCGTTATGAACCCATTGTAAGGCAATATAGATTGGATACGCAGCATATGGAAGAGCACGGAAGTGTGACGAAAATTTATACGAATCAAGGTCCATATGCGCTCAAGAAAATAGAAGGCAGGAAGTTAGAGCGGAATAACTTTTTGCATCATATTCAATATTTGAAGGAGAAAGGTTTTTCAAATTATGTACCTATATACCATGCGACGGACGGAAATTATATTTTAAGTGATGGTACGTATAATTATTATTTAATGCCTTGGTTAGAGCGTGCGGAAGGGAACGGCGAGGATAATGATCAATACCATAAAATGTTTCAGACTCTCGGAACGTTGCACCAAAAAACGGTAAAAGAAGAAACGTATACAGAAGAGGATTTAGAAAAACATTATACAAATATATCCGATCGCTGGGAAAATGATGGAGAGATGTTAGAAGAGTTTCTTGTAGAATCTGAAGCGAAGTGGTATATGTCTCCGTTTGAATTGCAATATTGTACGTACTATCATCATGTAATGAGGGCGCGTGAGTTTGCAACGAAGCAATTAAATGAGTGGAACGATGCGATGAAAGAAAAAGAAACAACGCGCATTACTTTTGTACATGGTAACGTATCGCTTAATCATTTTTTATTTGATTATGAACGGAATGGCTATTTTATTAGTTTAGAAAAATCGAAGTTTGCAACACCTGTGCAAGATATTGTAGGGTTTTATTCTCGGTCGTTAAACACGTATCCAATTGCGCGAAGTGATCGGTTTGAATGGTATCAAATGTATCAAAAAAATTTCCCTTTTACGAAAGAAGAACAACTACTCATGTTTGCGTATATGACGTATCCATCGCAATTTATTCGGCAAATCCACTCTTATAAGAAAAGAAGAGAGCGGCGTAATGAGGAAAATGAACTTCTCGGAGTAAAGAGTTTGCAACAAGCGCATTGGCTCGTTAGTAATATAGAATATTTCCTTTCGCAATTACAAGCTGCCCAGCAAGGGAACGGATAAAGAAGATAAGTAGAGGATGCTACTTATCTTCTTTTTTTACTCAAAAAGCTGTAGTCTTAAATTTATCTTGACGAATAAGGTTTCGTTTTTTACACTATTGTATATAATAATTAACAATCATATAAATGCCTTGAAGGGGAAGAGTATAACAAGAAACGTCTTCAGAGAGGAGAATCATTAGCTGGGAGATTCTCTAGATAGTTATGTTAGAAGGTAGCCCTGGAGCATCTTTTCTGAACGGAATAGTTCTCATTAGGAAAAGACGGATTTGTCCGTTATCAAATTAAGAGTATAAACAAATTCCTGAATTTGTTTGTAAATAAAGGTGGTACCGCGATGTCCCTCGTCCTTTTTTTGGATGAGGGGCATTTTTTATTTTAAGGAGGGAAAATAATGTCAAACACGGAAAAGAATTTACCAACTAAATATGATCATATGTCCGTTGAAGAAGGCCTTTATCAGTGGTGGCTAGAAGGCAAATATTTTGAAGCAACAGGAGACGAGAAGAAACAACCGTATACAATTGTAATTCCACCTCCGAACGTAACTGGTAAGTTACACTTAGGTCATGCTTGGGATACAACTCTTCAAGATATTTTAACTCGTACGAAGCGTATGCAAGGTTACGATGTATTGTGGCTTCCAGGAATGGATCATGCGGGTATCGCAACACAAGCGAAAGTAGAAGGGAAACTTCGTGAAGAAGGTATTTCACGTTACGATCTTGGCCGTGAGAAATTCCTTGAAAAGGCTTGGGAATGGAAAGAAGAATACGCTTCTCACATTCGTCAACAATGGGGGAAAGTTGGTTTAGGACTAGACTATTCTCGCGAACGTTTCACATTAGACGAAGGTTTATCTGATGCGGTTAATAAAGTATTCGTTCAATTATACGAAAAAGGCTTAATTTACCGCGGTGAATATATTATCAACTGGGACCCGGCAACACGCACAGCTCTTTCTGATATCGAAGTAATTCATAAAGAAGTTCAAGGTGCATTCTACCATATGAACTATCCGTTAACAGATGGATCTGGTCACATTCGTCTTGCAACAACTCGTCCAGAAACGATGCTTGGTGATACAGCGGTAGCGGTTCATCCAGAAGATGATCGTTACAAGCATTTAATCGGAAAAACAGTTACACTTCCAATCGTAGGCCGTGAGATTCCGATTATTGCTGATGAGTACGTAGAAAAAGATTTCGGAACAGGTGTTGTAAAAATTACGCCAGCTCATGACCCGAATGACTTTGAAGTAGGTAACCGTCATGACTTACCACGTATCTTAGTAATGAACGAAGATGGAACGATGAACGAAAAAGCTGGTAAGTATAACGGCATGGATCGTTTCGAGTGTCGTAAAGCGTTAGTGAAAGATTTACAAGAAGCGGGCGTATTAGTAGAAATCGAGCCTCATATGCATTCAGTAGGTCATAGTGAGCGTAGTGGTGCAGTTGTTGAGCCTTACTTATCAACACAATGGTTCGTAAAAATGGCTCCGCTTGCTGAGAAGGCAGTAGCGCTTCAGCAAAAAGAAGAAGAGAAAGTAACGTTCGTACCAGATCGTTTCGAAAACACATATTTACGTTGGATGGAAAATATTCACGACTGGTGTATTTCTCGTCAATTATGGTGGGGACACCGCATTCCAGCTTGGTATCATAAAGAAACTGGTGAAGTATACGTAGGTACAGAAGCACCAGCAGATATTGAAAATTGGAATCAAGATAACGACGTACTTGATACATGGTTCAGTTCAGCGTTATGGCCATTCTCAACACTTGGTTGGCCAAATGAAGATGCAGCGGACTTCAAACGTTACTATTCAACTGATGCACTAGTAACTGGTTATGACATCATCTTCTTCTGGGTATCTCGTATGATTTTCCAAGGTTTAGAGTTTACAGGCGAGCGTCCATTTAAAGATGTATTAATTCACGGTTTAGTTCGTGATGAGCAAGGACGTAAAATGAGTAAATCTCTTGGTAACGGTATTGACCCAATGGAAGTTATCGAGAAGTACGGTGCAGATGCAATGCGTTTCTTCTTATCAACAGGAAGTGCACCAGGTCAAGATTTACGCTTCAGCATGGAGAAAGTAGAATCTACTTGGAACTTCATTAATAAAATTTGGAATGCATCACGTTTCGTATTAATGAACATGGATGACATGAAATATGAAGAAATCGATTTAACTGGTAAAAAATCAGTTGCAGATAAGTGGATTTTAACTCGCTTAAATGAAACAATCGAAAGCGTAACACGTAACATGGATAAATATGAGTTCGGTGAAGCTGGTCGCTCATTATACAACTTCATCTGGGATGATTTCTGTGACTGGTACATTGAAATGGCGAAACTTCCTCTATACGGTGAAGATGAAGCAGCTAAGAAAACAACTCGTTCTATTTTAGCTTACGTATTAGATCAAACAATGCGTCTATTACACCCATTCATGCCATTCGTAACAGAGAAGATTTGGCAACATTTACCGCACGAAGGCGAATCTATTACAGTAGCAGCGTGGCCAACAGTACGCGAAGATTTACAAGATGCAGAAGCTGCAGCAGAAATGCACCTTCTAGTTGATATCATTCGTTCTGTTCGTAACATCCGTGCAGAAGTTAATACGCCAATGAGCAAAAAAGTTCAAATGCAAATTAAAGCAAAAGATGAGGCTGTACTTGCTCAGCTTACGAAAAATAGCTCTTACATTGAGCGTTTCTGTAACCCAAGCGAGTTAACAATTCAAACGGATTTACAAGCGCCAGAAAAAGCGATGACTGCAATCGTAACAGGTGCAGAGTTATTCTTACCGTTAGCTGATCTTATCAATCTTGATGAAGAGAGAGCGCGTCTTGAGAAAGAACTTGAGAAGTTCGATAAAGAAGTAGAACGTGTACAGAAGAAACTTTCAAACCAAGGTTTCGTAGCAAAAGCTCCTGCAGCAGTTATTGAAGGAGAGCGTGCGAAAGAGCAAGATTACCTAGAAAAACGCGAAGCAGTTCGCCAACGTTTAGCGGATCTTGAGAAATAAAAATGTTTTTTAGAGACTCACTATATTGGTGAGTCTCTTTTCTTTGCGTATAATAGGAATATGAAGGTTGTCTTTTGAAAGGGGAAAGCATACGTGATACATACATACGAAGAAGCGATAGGCTGGATTCATAGCCGGTTGAAATTTGGTATTAAACCGGGATTAGAAAGAATGAGATGGATGCTAGAAGAGCTCGGAAATCCAGAGCGTCACATAAAATGTGTTCACCTTGCTGGTACAAATGGAAAAGGTTCAACGTTAACATATATGCGTTACATGTTAGAAAATGCAAAATATAAGGTAGGAACATTTACCTCCCCTTATATTGAAACATTTAACGAGCGTATTAGTGTGAATGGAACACCAATTGCAGATGAAGAGATTACTGAACTTGTAAAGATGGTAAAGCCAGTCGTTGAAAAACTAGATGAGACGGATTTAGGGGAAGCGACTGAGTTTGAAATTATTACTGTTATGGCAATTTGTTATTTCGGTAAAGTTAATTTCTGTGATGTTGTTTTATTTGAAACAGGGCTTGGAGGGCGCTTTGACTCTACGAATGTGATTCATCCAGTTCTCACGATTATTACGAATATCGGTCACGATCATATGCATATTTTAGGTAATACACTAGGAGAAATTGCATATGAAAAGGCGGGGATTATTAAGTCTGGTGTTCCGGTTATTACTGGTGTACAAGATGAGGAAGCGCTGCAAGTCATTCAAAAAGTTGCAAAGGAAAATCATGCAAATGTATACGAGATGGGCAACCATTTTACATCGTTACATAAACAGTCTAGCGAAGATGGAGAACATTTCGATTTCACTTGCCCTTTCGCCTCTTTTGAAGATGTACGAATTTCAATGAAAGGCAGCCATCAAGTAGGAAACGCAGCACTTGCACTTATGGCAGTCATGTATGTAAAAACATACTTATCATTTTTAATTGAGGAAGAAGAAATAAGAACGGGATTACAGGAAGCGTATTGGGTGGGGCGCTTTGAAAAACTGCAAAGTAATCCGGATATTATTATAGATGGTGCTCATAACCCAGAAGGTATTGAAAGTCTTGTGAAAACGGTAGAATCACATTACAAAGATAAAAATGTAATAGTTTTATTTACTGCCCTTGGTGATAAACAATTGCACAATATGGTAGGTCAATTAGAAAGCATCGCCGATGAAATTATTTTTACAACATTCGCCTTTGATCGTGCTATTTCTGCTGACAAACTTGCATCGTATGCAAAGGAAGAGTCAAAATTAGTTTTTGAAAATTGGAAAGAGGCAATTGATACGAAGGTTGAAATGCTTGGAGAAAATGATGTTTTTATCATAACAGGTTCTCTTTATTTCATTTCGGAAGTTCGAAAATATATTCGCGAAAAAAACTAGATAGTCTTTGCTATCTAGTTTTTTTGTTCTACAAATGAAGTCAAATGCATACATATAAGATAAATATATAGGGTTATTTGGCGAATTCCTCTGACAAATATCTCGTTTTTTTGTGAAATGAATATGATATGATGCGGACAACGATAAGAGGTGAGGTGTGAGTGTATGGACAAGCAATCACGAACGATCTCAGTGAAAGTGAATGGAACAGAAGCGAAGTATGAGGAGAAGAAGAAAGATGAATTTGACTGGATGGTAGTAGAAAGTGAAAGGCCAAAAAACGTTGTTCCGTTTCAAAAATCGAAAGTAGCGTCTACGGAAAAAAATCGAAAGAAGTGGAGCAATACGTTAATTGCAATCGTTGCAACTGCAATTATTATTGGTACGGCGTTTGGGATGGGGATGCTACAGTTACTGAAAGGACAAGGTGCGACAGGAGGAAGCGAAGTAACAGCTTCGAAGCAGATGCGAAAGGAAGAATTAAAGGTGGGCGGAACGGTAGAACAAACACCAGCACCAAAAGAGGAAAAGACAAAAGCACAGACAGGAACGTCATTAGATCCAATGAAATTATTTTTTGTTCAAGGAGGAATCTATTCTTCTGAAGAAAAGGGACAGGCCGCTCTTGAAGAGTGGAAAGGTAATGGAGGTGTAGCAGCCTTAAAACCGAGCGGTGATAAGTATGCATTAGTTGTTGGTATTGCTAGCGATGAACAAGGCATAAACCAATTAATGACGCAGTATAAAAATGATAATGTCTCCGTATTGAAAAAGGACTGGGATATAACAGATAAAGCGTTACTTAAAGATGATAAAGAAGTTGGGGCGTTTTTAACAAAAGTACAGCCATTATATACTCATTTAGCAAAATATGCTTCTAGCGTACAAGCTAGTGAAAAAAGTAATGCAAAAGATATAAGTGCAATCGAAAAAGAGTGGAAAGCGATTGAAAAAGAAGGGAAAAGTATGAAGCAGGAAGAAGCGAAGAAATTGTATATGTACACGTCAGTAGCTGTGCAAACAGTGAAGGACGGAAAAGGTGATAAGGAATCTTTAGCGAAATTAAATCAAGTTATCATTGATGGTATACTTTCATACGAAAAAATTGTTTCACAAAAGGTGAAATAATAGGATAATGAAATGACGAAGGAAGAAGTGTAGAGGCTTCTTTCTTTTCTTTTGAATTTAGAGTAAAGTGCTTTCTCTATGACAGGAATATAATCGTGTTTTAGTAAGGAAGTATTATTTTGTTTAAAGAAAATAATATTTCTTTTATTTGTGGACAAACTATTCCTTTGATACGATTGATATAAATGATTCTGCTTCATGTGAGAAAGGAAGGAGAAAATATGAAAAAAATTATTTTAGCTTCAGGATCACCTCGCAGGAAGGAATTGCTTGAGTTAGCGGGTGTACCATTTGAAATTGTTGTAAGTGAAGTAGAAGAAACGATTGGTGCGTATTCATCGCCTTCTGATATTGTTATGTCCCTTGCCCTGCAAAAAGCATCTGCGGTAGCAGAAAATAACAGTGATCATATTGTGTTAGGTGCAGACACAATTGTTACATATGAGTCGCGTACTCTTGGAAAGCCATCTAATGAGGCTGAGGCGAAAGAAATGTTGCAATTATTATCAGGGAAAACACATGAAGTGTATACTGGTGTTGCAATTATAGCAAAGGACAAAACAGTCACTTTTTACGAGCGTACAGAAGTTACGTTTTGGGAATTAACAGAAGAGGAAATTGATGCATACATTGCATCGAAAGAGCCTTTGGATAAAGCAGGAAGTTATGGGATTCAAGGTAAAGGATCTATTTTTGTTCAACATATTCAAGGAGACTACTATAGTGTAGTTGGGTTACCAATTTCACGTCTTGTTCGGGAATTAAAACAATTTAATATTGATGTAACCCATGCGTAAAATTGCATGGGATTTTCTTTGAGAGAACAAATAAAGGGGTGGAGAAATGAACGGTATTCGTGATGTTGTCAAAGAAGAACAGCCACGGGAGCGTTTATTGTTAGAAGGGGCTGGAAGTTTATCCAATCGGGAGCTTCTTGCAGTGTTACTCAGAACAGGTTCTAAAGAAGAAACAGTTTTGAAGTTATCAGATAAAATTTTACATCACTTTGATGGTTTACGTATGTTGAAAGATGCAACGTTAGAAGAGCTTGTCAGTATACATGGTGTCGGGGTTGCGAAGGCAACTCAGCTTATAGCTGCTTTTGAACTCGGTAGAAGAATGGTGCGTTTAGAATATCAAAATAGATACAGCATTCGAAGCCCGGAAGATTGCGCCACATATATGATGGAAGAAATGCGCTTCCTGCAGCAGGAGCATTTTGTATGTCTATATTTGAACACAAAGAATCAAGTTATACATAGGCAGACGATTTTTATTGGAAGTTTAAACTCATCAATTGTACATCCAAGGGAAGTTTTTAAAGAAGCGTTTCGCCGTGCAGCAGCCTCTATCATATGTCTTCATAACCATCCCTCAGGAGACCCCGCGCCGAGCCGAGAAGATATTGAAGTAACAAAACGCTTAGTAGAATGCGGCCGAATTATCGGAATTGAAGTGCTCGATCATATTATAATAGGTGACCATAAATTCGTGAGTTTAAAGGAAAAAGGTCATATTTAAGACTATGCTTTTTACTTATTTTGTTTTATAATGTGATTTATGAGTTTTTTGTAGAAAATTATCTACAAAAAGGATAAAGATATAAAAAACGTACTGTTTTTATAATATAAAGTAAGAAAAAATGAGTCCGTGAAAACAAGAAAGGAAGATAAATAATATGTTTGGATTTGGTGGCTTTACTCGCGATCTTGGAATAGACTTAGGAACTGCGAACACGCTTGTATATGTAAAGGGAAAAGGTGTAGTTTTACGTGAACCTTCAGTAGTAGCGTTACAAACTGATACGAAACAAATCGTTGCTGTAGGTAGCGATGCAAAACAAATGATTGGTCGTACACCAGGAAACGTTGTGGCACTTCGCCCGATGAAAGACGGTGTAATTGCTGATTACGAAACGACAGCAACAATGATGAAATATTACATTCAACAAGCTCAAAAATCAAATGGATTCTTCTCACGTAAGCCTTATGTAATGGTATGTGTACCATCTGGTATTACAGCTGTAGAAAGACGTGCAGTAATCGATGCAACTCGTCAAGCTGGTGCTCGTGATGCTTATCCTATCGAAGAACCATTTGCAGCAGCAATTGGTGCAAACTTACCTGTTTGGGAACCAACTGGTAGCATGGTTGTTGATATCGGTGGCGGTACAACAGAAGTTGCAATCATTTCTTTAGGTGGTATTGTAACAAGTCAATCAGTTCGTGTTGCTGGTGATGATATGGATGATTCAATCATTCAGTACATTAAGAAAAGCTACAACTTAATGATCGGTGAAAGAACAGCTGAGGCATTAAAATTAGAAATCGGTTCTGCAGGCGAGCCAGAAGGTATCGAGCCTATGGAAATTCGCGGTCGTGATTTAGTAAGTGGTTTACCAAAAACAGTACTAATTCAACCAGAAGAAATTGCAGATGCATTAAAAGATACAGTAGATGCAATTGTAGAATCTGTTAAAAATACGTTAGAGAAAACTCCACCAGAATTAGCGGCAGACATTATGGACCGTGGTATCGTATTAACAGGTGGCGGAGCATTACTACGTAATTTAGATAAAGTAATTAGTGAAGAAACAAATATGCCAGTTCTTGTTGCAGAAGACCCATTAGATTGCGTAGCAATTGGAACGGGTAAAGCATTAGACAATATCGATCTTTTCAAAACTGCTGCTCGATAATATTGCAAAATAAAAATCAATGAAATTAAGAGGGTGTGAACGTGCCACAGTTTTTCTTAAACAAAAGATTAATTGTTTTGTTAGTTAGTATTATTCTTCTCGTGGCATTGATTGGAATCTCATTGAAAGAACGGAACAGTTTAACATGGCCAGAGCAGTTTGTTAAAGACACTGTCGGTGTTGTAGAACGTGTATTCCAAAAGCCAGCGAAATACGTAGCTGGATTCTTCGAAAATGTAGAGGATGTAAAGCGCACGTATGAAGAGAATAAAGAATTAAAAGCAAAATTAGACAATTATGCAGGTCTATCAGGGAAAGTAAAACAATTAGAAGATGATAAAAAGAAACTACAAGAGTTAACGGGTAAAGATAAGTTAAATAGCGGTTATACTGAAATTCCAGCGACTGTTGTTTCTCGTAATCCAGATAAATGGTACGATTTAGTTGGACTTGATAAAGGGGCACAGCAAGGAATTAAAAAAGATATGGCTGTATTAACTCCACAAGGTTTAGTTGGACGAGTGAAAAGTGTATCTCAGTTTACATCATCAGTAGAATTGTTAAGTTCTATGAGCCGAACAAATCGTGTTTCTGCTATCGTACAAGGTGATGAGAAAATCTTTGGATTGATTGAAGGGTACGACAAAGAAAAACACTTACTTCTGTTCACAAAGATTGGCTCTGATGCAAATGTAAAGACCGATCAACTAGTTGTAACATCTGGACTTGGTGATATTTTCCCGAAAGGTCTTGTAATTGGAACCATCGTTGATGTTCAGCCGGATCCATATGGTTTAACAAAAACAGCTTATGTAAAGCCAGCCGCTGATTTAAATGACGTAGAGCATGTTGTAGTTGCGAAACGTGAAACGCCTTCAGCGCCATTAGAATAGGAGGGGGAGAAGAGATGATGAAGATTTTAAAAAGAGCAGCTCTTCCTCTTTTGCTCCTTTTTGCTTTTTTATTTGAAAATATGTTTGCTACTATTGTTCCAACAGAGGTTTTTTGGAAAGACAGTATAGCATCACCTCATTTCTTTATCATTGTGTTATGTTTTATTACTGTGTACTATAGTCCGGTCCAAGGGATTTATTACGGACTATTATTTGGTTTCTTATTTGATACCGTATACACGGAACTTGTTGGTATATATATTTTTGCGTATCCGATTTTAGTTTATTTAGTTTATAGTGTGATGAAGGTACTACAATTGAATTTATTTATTGTTACTTCTATCGTACTAGCTAGCATAGTAGCATTAGAGTATTATGTGTATGGATTTTTAACTTTGTTAGGACGTACTCATATGTCGGCGTATGTCTTTTTCACAGATCGTCTCCTGTCTACTTTATTGCTAAATGCAATTTTCTTATTGATAGTTTGTTTCCCACTGAGACGATATTTAGTGCGTCTTTCAAAAGCGATGGAAGAAAAAGAAAAAAGGATTTTCTAATTTTATGTCGAATTGAATCGGTGGGGTGAACTTTAGTGGAAGAAAAAAAGCAACAAAATGTAACAATAAAAGGGACAAAAGACGGAATAACCCTTCATTTAGATGATTGTTGTTCATTCTCTGAATTATTGAAGGAATTGGATGAAAAGCTTTCTACACATTACTATGATGGTGATGGACGCTCTTTAATTGAAGTGCATGTGAAAGTAGGAAACCGTTATTTAACAGAAGTCCAACAAGAAGAGATTCGTACGTTAATTCGTAATAAAAAGAATCTCGTTGTGGATTCGATTGAAAGTGATGTTATAACGAAAGAGGAAGCAATAGCTTGGAAAGAAGAAACAGAAATCGTCCCTATTTCCAAAATTGTTCGCTCTGGACAAGTTTTACATGTAAAAGGAAATTTATTGTTAATTGGTGATGTTAATCCAGGCGGAACGGTTATCGCTGGGGGGAATATTTTTGTCGTAGGATCATTAAGAGGAATTGCACATGCGGGGTATTATGGGGATTCAGATGCTGTAATCGCTGCATCTGTTATGAACCCGATGCAACTTCGAATTAGTGATGTGGCAATGCGGGCTCCGGAAGAGAAAGAAGACGGAGCGGAGGCGGCAGAATGTGCGTATATTAATGAGAACAATCACATTGTTGTCGATCGACTGCAACTTCTCACTCATCTTAGACCTAATTTAACAAAGTTAGAAAGGGGAATTGTATAGCTGTGGGAGAGGCAATAGTAATTACATCTGGAAAAGGCGGTGTAGGTAAAACTACAACGTCTGCGAACATTGGGACAGCCCTAGCGTTATCTGGAAAGAAAGTGTGCTTAATTGACACAGATATCGGTCTTCGAAACTTAGACGTAGTAATGGGGCTGGAAAATCGTATTGTATTTGATCTTGTTGATGTCGTTGAAGGGCGTTGCCGTTTACCTCAGGCTCTTATTAAAGATAAACGTTTTGATGATCTTTATTTATTACCTGCAGCACAAACGAGTGATAAATCAGCGGTAACACCCGAACAAATGGATGAATTAATACAAGTATTACGTCAAGATTATGATTACATATTAATTGATTGTCCTGCGGGGATTGAGCAGGGATTTAAAAACGCGGTAGCTGGTGCGGATAAAGCAATTGTTGTTACGACGCCAGAAGTATCCTCAATGCGCGATGCGGATCGTATTATCGGGCTTTTAGAAAAAGAGGATATTGAACCACCGAAACTTGTTATTAATCGTGTGCGTAGTCATATGCTTCATGAACAGGATATGTTAGATGTTGATGAAATCGTACGTACATTGTCAATCGAGCTTCTTGGTGTTGTCGAAGATGATGATGAAGTTATTCGTGCTACAAATACAGGTGAGCCTGTAGCGTTGCAACCGAGCGGAAAAGCAGCGTTAGCTTATCGTAATATTGCAAGACGTTTGTTGGGTGAGAATGTCCCATTACAAGCATTTGAACAAGAAAAGGTATCGGTATTTACAAAGGTGAAAAACTTCTTTGGAATCCGTTAAAAGCACTTCGCATATTTGCGGAGTGCTTTCTTTTTTCTTCACACGAATATCTTCCATACCTAGCTCATACATATGTACAAACTGTATACAACTGTTTCTACGTACATTAGCTTAACGAAAGAAAGGAGACAGTATGAAGAATAGACGTGTAGAAGAAATTAAAAAACGGATTGCGAAGAGGAAGGCAGAGCAAGAAAGGATGGAGGAAGAGCAGTATTTTGCTGGAGGGAATTTTGATAGTGAAACAGTCTTTATTGAAGATGGAGAAAAGGAAATTCATCCTTTATTTCGAAAAGAAGTGTTTTTCTTCAAAGTATTGTTATCAGCAATATTAGTTCTTTCTGTCGCTATTTTATATAAGAATGCACCAGCTTCTTTCGACGGTGCTAAAGCTGTTACAGAAAAAGTGATGAAAGAAGAGTTTCAGTTTGCTACTGTAGCGAAATGGTACGAAAAACAGTTTGGAAAACCGCTCGTGTTCTATTCACCTAATGAGAAAAAAGAAGAAAAGATTCAGCAAAAAGATTATGCCATTCCTGCTTCCGGAAAGGTGATGCAAGGGTTTCAAAAAAATGGCCAAGGTGTATTTGTACAAACAGCTACAAATGCAACTGTTGAGTCAGTGAATGAAGGGCTAGTAGTTTTTGCGGGCAAGAAAGAGGAACTTGGTAATACAGTTCAAATTCAGCATGCAGATGGTACGGAGTCATGGTATGCAAATTTAAATGATATGTCAGTGAAATTATATGATTATGTTTCAAAGAAACAAAAAATTGGAACAGTGAATAATGATGCGAATAATAAAAATGGTAAGTTTTATTTCGCAATAAAAAAGGACGAAAAATTTATTGATCCGATTCAGGTGATTTCATTTGATTAAATATAGAGATGTTTTAACAAAGATTTCAGTACATCCGTTGTTTTGGGTTATTATTGTCATTGGTATTTTCACGGCACGTTTTAAAGAGTTACTACTGTTATTTTGTATCGTTCTCATCCATGAACTTGGGCATGCTTTTGCAGCGGCACACTATAATTGGCGTATTAAGAAGATTCAACTTTTGCCGTTTGGTGGTGTGGCTGAGCTTGAAGAACATGGGAATAAATCATTGAAAGAGGAACTAGTTGTTGTAATTGCAGGACCTATTCAACATATTTGGATGATGGCGGTAGGCTATATGTTGTTTGAAGCTGGTTGGCTTCATGCGGAATTATATTATTTCTTTATGTGGAATAATATAATTATTTTAGCGTTTAATTTACTACCTATTTGGCCTCTTGATGGTGGAAAAGTATTGTTTAACGTACTATCATATCGTTTTCCTTATTTACAAGCACATGAAAAGATGATGAAATTATCATGTGTTTTTTTTAGTGTCATACTAGGAGGGCAGTTACTTTGGAATAGTAACAATATTATGATGTGGGTACTACTCATATTTTTAGCGGTGTCGTTATATCAAGAATGGAAGCAAAGACGGTATGCCTTTATGCGTTTTTTATTAGAACGTTATTATGGGAACAAAAGAGGAATTGAAAAGATTGCACCGATTGAGGTGCAATCAGAAGATCATTTATATAAGATATTCACAAAATTTCGTAGAGGCTATAAGCATTCTATTATCGTCCGCGGAAAATATAAAGAACATTACACATTGGATGAAAATGAATTGCTTTATGCGTATTTTACTGAAAAACGAACAACTTCATCTGTTGAAGAATTAATCGGTTAGTGTTGACGTTAGCACTAACCTTTTATTATTGTAAAAGCAAAGAAGATTATAAAGTGAGGAAAGTATTTTGAAAACGTTATATATGAACTACGCTGGATCGGAAAAACGCGTTGCAATTGAAGAGAAGAAGAAAATTGTTGAGTTTTTATGGAAACGAAATGAAGAACAAGAGATTGTTGGGCATATTTATGTTGGACGTATCGTAAGAACGATTGCTGGAATGAATGCAGCTTTTGTAAATATAGGTTTAGAAAAACATGCTTATCTTTCGTACGATGATGTACCATCTTCTTATCATATACATGAAGGACAAGCGGTGCTCGTACAAGTTGTAAAAGAGGCAATTGATACGAAAGGGCCAAAATTGACAGCAAATATAGAATTTACCGGGAAATATGTCGTTTATATGCCATATGATGAAATGCGTGCGGTTTCTCGGAAAATAAAAAACAATAAAAGAAGGCAACAATTACTCCAAATTGAAGTAGAAGGGAAAGGAGGTTATATTTTCCGCTCAGCTTCTGAAAAAGGAGAAATTGAAGAAATACAAGCTGAAATGCAAAGGTTACAGCAGTTATATGAAGAGTTAAAAAGAAAAGAGGGACAAGGAAAGGCACCGTTACTAGTCCATCGACCAGCAACCTTTTTAGATCGTGTATTTCAAGAGAATCCAATTGAAACGATTGAAAAAGTAGTTGTAGATACAAGAAGTATAGTAAAAGAATTAGAAGAAAAAGTCGGTAAAGAAAAAATATCTTTTTATAATGAAAAGTCTTCAATGTTTAACCATTTTGGCATAGAGCGTGAGATTGAGAAAGCACTTCAAAAAATTGTTTGGCTCCCAAATGGTGCTTATTTAATTGTGGAACAAATGGAGACGATGACTGTAATTGATGTGAATACGGGTAAGTTTACTGGAAAACAGAATTTACAAGATACAGTCCTTCGTACAAATGAAGTAGCAGCTGAAGAGATAGCGCGTCAATTAAGACTCCGTGATATTGGTGGTATGATATTAATTGACTTTATTAATATGAAAAGAAGAGAAGATAAAGAAAAGATAAGAGAATGTCTCATCGCTGCTATGCAAAATGATCGAACATATACAAGAGTGCTCGGGTTCACAGAGTTAGGGATTTTAGAGATGACACGTAAACGTAAAAAACATTCTTTACGCGACGTATTACTTGAAGAGTGTGCACCGTGCAAAGCGACGGGCTATGTCATGTCGTATGAAACGATTGCGTATGAGCTAGAGAGAGAGCTAATTTCATATGGCAATATAGAAGATGAGGCAGTATTAATCTCTGCACCTAAAGAATTACAAAAACAATTTTTGCAAAAAGAATTACAAAAAAATATTCCATTTGAAATTTATTTCAAAGATGATATGATCGAAAAGTACGCTATTATCCGTTTTGGAAGTAAAAAAGAAATTATAGAACGGAAAAAATAGTTATTAGAACTTTCATTGACAATAGTCTATGATTCATGATAACATCTTTATGTTATAGTTTATAGCACCTAAACGGCTATATGCTACAACCGCACAAGACAGGTTCCTTAAAGGCATTTATGTCTACCTCGTTTTTGGCGAGTCTTAGTAATTAAGAGGAGGTGCAAGTATGTACGCAATTATCGAAACAGGTGGAAAACAAATCAAAGTTGAAGCTGGTCAAGAAATCTACATTGAAAAATTAGATGTTGAAGCTGGTGAAACTGTTACTTTTGACAAAGTTCTTTTCGTTGGTGGCGAAAACGTGAAAGTTGGTAGCCCAGTTGTAGAAGGTGCAACAGTTACTGCGAAAGTTGAAAAACACGGTCGCGCTAAGAAAATCATCGTTTTCAAATACAAAGCGAAAAAGAACAATCGTAAGAAACAAGGTCATCGTCAACCTTACACTAAGCTAGTTGTTGAAGCTATCAACGCTTAATTCTGGTTAACATGATTAAAATTACGATAAGTCGCACGAAATTAGGAAGTATCCAATCATTTAAAATGACTGGACATGCCGATTATGCGCCACATGGACAAGATCTTGTCTGTGCTGGAACTACAGCGGTTGTGTTTGGTTCCATAAATGCTGTGGAAGAACTTTGTAATGTGCAGGCAACTATTGAACTCGGAAGTGATGGTGGATTCTTAACGTATGAATTGCCTAATGATTTAGACATTCATACAGCAGAAAAAGCACAGATACTTTTAGAAGGATTGGTTGTTTCGCTTAAGACGATCGAACTTGATTACGGAAAGTATATCCGTTTAATAGAAAAAGTGCAGGAGGTGTAACGTATGTTAAGATTAGATCTTCAGTTTTTCGCATCTAAGAAAGGTGTAGGTAGTACAAAGAACGGTCGTGACTCTCAGTCAAAACGTCTTGGTGCTAAACGCGCAGATGGTCAAACGGTTACAGGTGGTTCAATTCTTTACCGTCAACGCGGTACAAAAATTTATCCAGGTGTTAACGTTGGTCGTGGTGGCGATGACACTTTATACGCGAAAGTTGACGGCGTAGTACGCTTCGAGCGTCTTGGCCGTGACCGCAAACAAGTGAGCGTATATCCTGTTGCTCAAGAAGCATAAGAACTCACGGAAAACTCTAACCTGAGTGCAGGTTAGAGTTTTTCTATATTAAGGAGTATCTAAATGAATAAAAAATGGACAATTATAGATGCATTGCGCCATTCAAGACATGATTGGCTCAATCGTATGCAGATGGTGAAAGGAAACCTTTCCCTTGGAAAAGTGGAAGAAATTCATAGTCTCATCGATCGTTTTGTCCAAGAAGCGAGACAAGAATCCAATCTGATGGGGCTATCAATGCCTTTATTTTCAGAGTGGATTTTAACATATAATTGGAAACAGCAGCCGTGCTTATTGGAGTACGAAGTATTAGGGAATTTACATAACTTATCTCACTTAGATGAGACTGTATGTACATGGACGAATCAATTTTTCTCAATGCTTCAGCATAGTTTAGACGTATATGTTGAAAATTATGTTTGTATCACAATTGAATGTGACGCGGAGAATGCTCGTTTCTTTTTTGATTTTCGTGGTAAGCTAACGAGTGTAGAAGAACTACAGAATTGGCTTGCGAACCAAAACAATAAATGGTATTCCATTTCTTATACAGTAAGAGACGAAGAAGTCTCAGTTATATTACAACCAATTGAAAAAAGTGTGGTGAAATAATGTTTGTAGATCAGGTCAAGATATATGTAAAAGGCGGCGACGGTGGTAACGGAATGGTTGCGTATCGTCGTGAGAAGTATGTTCCAAAAGGTGGTCCAGCAGGTGGCGACGGTGGTAAAGGTGCAGATGTTGTTTTCGTTGTTGAAGAAGGCTTACGTACATTAATGGATTTCCGCTACCAACGTCATTTCAAAGCTGATCGTGGTCAGCACGGAATGAGTAAAGGGCAGCACGGTCGTAAAGCTGAAGATTTAATCGTTAAAGTTCCACCTGGAACGGTAGTAAAAGATGAAAAAACAGGCCAAATTCTTGCGGATTTAGTAACACATGGACAATCAGCTGTTATTGCAAGAGGTGGCCGTGGTGGTCGTGGTAACTCACGTTTTGCTACTCCAACGAACCCAGCGCCAGAAATCGCTGAGAACGGGGAACCAGGTCAAGAGCGTGATGTCATTCTAGAACTTAAAGTACTAGCAGACGTTGGACTTGTTGGATTCCCAAGTGTAGGTAAATCTACATTATTATCTGTCGTATCATCAGCACGTCCGAAAATTGCAGAGTATCACTTCACAACAATTGTTCCAAATCTTGGTGTTGTTGAAACTGGTGATAACCGCAGCTTCGTTATGGCTGACCTTCCTGGACTAATTGAAGGCGCACATGCTGGCGTCGGACTTGGTCATCAATTCCTGCGTCATATTGAGCGTACACGTGTAATCGTGCATGTAATTGATATGTCTGGTTTAGAAGGCCGTGATCCATATGAAGATTACGTAACGATTAATAATGAATTAAAAGAATACAATCTTCGCCTAACGGAGCGTCCACAAGTTGTTGTTGCAAACAAAATGGATATGCCAGATGCAGAAGAAAACTTACAAGCATTTAAAGAGAAAGTGGGAGACGAAGTAAAAATCTTCCCAATCTCAGCTGTAACGAAACAAGGTGTTCGTGATTTACTATTTGAAGTAGCGAACTTATTAGAAACAACACCTGAATTCCCAATACATGAAGTAGCGGATGAGTCTGATACAAGTGTAATGTACAAACTTGAGACTGAAGGTGTTAAATTTGACATTACACGTGAAAGTGATGGCACGTTTGTTATCTCTGGTTATGATATCGAGAAAACATTCAAGATGACAGACTTCTCACGTGATGAATCTGTACGTCGTTTCGCTCGCCAAATGCGCGGAATGGGTATTGATGAAGCGCTTCGTGCACGTGGCGCAAAAGACGGAGATATTGTAAAAATTCTTGAATATGAATTTGAATTTATCGACTAAGACTGCCGAAATACGGCAGTCTTTTTTTATCTCACTTTAATGGGCAGTAAGACCCCTATCTCAAAATGTAGCGAAAGCAAAGAAGTTAGGTGGAGGGAAGAAAAACCCCCCACTGATTAAAGGTTCACTTTATATCGTAAAAGTCTGATTTATACAGGGAAAAATCCCCACTAATTAAATTTTCAATTTATAATAGAAAAAGAAGTGGTTTTATAAGAACTTTTTATGGGGAGAAAGTGAACATGTATAAAATATTAATCGTAGAAGATGATGAGAAAATCGCGGGGATATTAGAGGAACATTTAGAAAGGTATGGCTATCAGTCATTTAGAGCGAGTGATTTGCGGCATATAAAAGATGAGTTTGTAAAAGTAAATCCACATCTCGTGTTACTTGATATTAATTTACCGTATTTTGATGGTTTCTATTGGTGTCGTCAAATCCGCACTGTATCGAATGCACCAATTATTTTTGTTTCTGCAAGAACGGGGGAAATGGATCAAGTAATGGCAATTGAAAATGGCGGAGATGATTACATTACGAAGCCATTCCATTTAGACATTGTAATGGCTAAGGTGAAAAGTGCACTTCGTCGTGGGTATGGTGAGTATGCTTCTGCGGCAGAAAGCGATTGTTTAGGTGTAAATGGACTGTTGTTATTCCCATCTCAGCACGTTGTTGAGTGGCAAGGACAACAAACAGAACTGACAAAAAATGAATTTTACTTATTAGAGTGTTTAATGAAACAAGCAAATCAATATGTAACGCGCGAAGAATTGTTAGAAGCCCTCTGGGATGAGGTAGCTTTTGTTGATGATAATACATTAACCGTAAATGTAAAACGTGTAAGGAAGAAACTAGAGGAGCTCGGCATTAAAAATGCAATTGTAACGAAACGTGGATACGGTTATGCGCTTCTTACAGAGTGGGGAGAAGCGCATGAAGGTTAAAGATTACCTCATGGACCGCTTTTCTTTAATTCTTTCTTACATTGTTAGCCTCTGTTTATTTGGGCTCGTTTTGCAGTTGCAAAGTCTTTTAGAAAAGCGATCTATTGATTGGAATACATGGTTATACGGACTTTTATTAGGGATAGTTGTGTTTACTGTATACCTTATTTACGATTACCGAAAACGGAGTGTATTTTTAAGGAGGATCGAAAAATATGTTACTAGCGGAAATACATTACATGATTCCTTACTTATTGATACTTCTTATACGGCAGAGCAAGAGATGGTCGTTGAATCGTTTACGCTATTAAGACAGCAATATATGAATGAAGTTCATAAACAACATGCAAAAGAACAACAGCAAATGATATTTATGAACCAATGGATTCATCAAATGAAAACACCGGTATCTGTTATTGAGTTACTATTACAGAAGTTTGGTAAAGAGCATCGTGAAGCAAGAGCGACAGTTGAAAGTATTCGTGAAGAAAATAATCGCATACTAAATGGTTTAGATTTAGCGTTACATATGGCAAGGTTAGAGCAGTTTGCGAAAGATTATAAAGTAGAAGTAGTAAATGTGATAGATATTATTAGAGGTATTATTAATGAAAATAGAAAGTCCTTCATTCAATCGTCTGTATTTCCGAAAGTGATGTTTGAGGAAGATACTTGTATGGTTGCCTCTGATAGAAAATGGCTTAGTATTGCTATAGGACAAATTGTTGTAAATGCAATTAAGTATACAAAAATTTCGGAAGCAGAGAAAAAGGAAATTCAATTTCAAATTGAAGAGAAAGATCAAAAGGTGTTATTACATATTAAGGACAATGGAATCGGTATTCCAGAGCAAGATGTAAAGCGTATATTTGATCCATTCTTTACAGGGGTAAATGGCCGGAAAACGAGAGAAGCGACTGGAATGGGTTTATATATTACGAAGGAAATTTGTGATAATTTACATCACGGTATGTATGTGCAATCGGCTGAAGGGGAAGGGACAACATTCACGTTCCAATTTGCAAAAGATGAAGAATATCATACATTAATGAGAAAAATGACAAAACTGTAAGATAACAAAACGTTTTGTAAGGGAAATCACTCGTTTCTTTTTCTTATTTTTCTTATAGTAAATGTAAGAAGAAAACACATAGGGGGATTAGAAATGAGTGTTCTTGAAGTAAAAGGATTAACGAAGGTGTACCAATCAAAAGGTTCAGTAGCGACGACTGCTTTAAACGATATAAATTTTAAAATAGAAGAAGGCGAATTTGTAGGGATTATGGGTCCTTCAGGGAGCGGGAAAACAACGCTTTTAAATTTATTAGCAACAATTGATAAGCAAACTTCAGGTCATGTGCTTGTAAATGGGGAAGAAATTAATCAAATGCGTGCTGCAAAATTAGCGGAGTTTCGCCGTACACATTTAGGATTCATTTTCCAAGATTTTAACTTACTTGATACGTTATCGATTAAAGAAAATATCATTTTACCACTTGTAATGGCGAAGAAATCTGTAAATGAAATCGATGCAAAAGTGCTTGAGATTGCAAAGTTTTTAAATATCGAGGGCATTTTAAATAAAAAGGTATATGAAGTATCAGGTGGCCAACAACAACGTGCAGCAGCTGCGAGAGCGATCATTCATGAACCGACGTTAATTTTAGCAGATGAGCCAACTGGAAACTTAGATTCTAAGTCAGCAAAATCATTAATGAGCGCGTTGCAAGACTTACATGAACAAAAGAAAGTGACAATTGCAATGGTAACGCATGATCCAGTAGCGGCGAGTTATTGCGAACGTATTCTTTTCATACGTGATGGAGAGATTTTCTCAGAAATACATAAGGGAAGAACGAAACAAGCCTTTTTCCAAGAAATTCTGGACGTACTTGCGATGCTAGGAGGAGAATATCATGAACTTTCGCCAGCTCGCGCTTAATAACGTAAAAGGAAATTGGCGTAACTATAAAGCGTTTCTTATAAGTAGTTGTTTATCGATAGTCGTATTTTTCATGTATGCTTCCTTTATTTATCATCCAGATGTTGTAGGCGGTAATATTAGTATGAGGGAGATGATTTCAAAAGGGTTAGAATCGATGAATTATATTGTAGTCATCTTCTCAGCACTCTTTATTTTATATGCAAATTCAACATTTTTACGAGCAAGGAAAAAAGAGTTTGGTCTATTAACATTAATAGGCGGAACAAAATCTCAGCTTGGCCGAATGATTATATTAGAACAGCTTATGTTAGGTAGTATTGCAATTGTAGTAGGTATTGGACTTGGTATGCTTTGTTCCAAATTATTCTTCCAAGCATTAAGCGTAATATTGAAAATAGATAAAACACTTCCACTCGTATGGAATAGTAAAGCGGTTTTGATTACAGCAGGTGTATACTTTATTTTATTTTTAATCTTATCATTGTTTAGCGTTTGGACAGTAGGACGCTTGCAAATTATTGATTTATTAAGAGAAGCAAGAAAGCAAAAAGTAGAGCCTTTTGCATTTACATGGTTATGCATAGTTGGTATAGGATGTATTATTGTTGCATATGTACTTAGCTTCCAAGTAACATTTATGAATTTTATCATTCTGTTTTTACCGATTGTAGGGCTGACGATAGGCGGAACTTATTTGCTGTTTACACAAGGTAGTACAGTCGTATTAAAGGCGTTACAAAAACGAAAAAAATCTTTTTATACATATCCAAATATGTTCGTACTTAGCAATCTTATTTATAAAATGAAAGATAATGCTCGTTTTCTATTTGTAATTTCTATCATTACGGCGGTTGTATCTTCAGCAGTCGGTACACTGTATGTATTCTTTGAAGATATGAGCTATAAGGCAGTAACTAGTACCCCGCATGCTATTTCGTATGAGGAAAAGGGAATACATACGCATAATGTCATCAAAGAAGGAAAAGCAAAAGAATTAATAAAAAAACACGGATTTGAAGAAGCGCGAGAAGTAACGTACGTAAAACTTCCTGGAACTCAAAAAATGACGATGTTTAACAGTGAACATGAGATGCCAATGGCGATTGTTTCAGAAAAAGAATATAACGCTGAAGTACGTAAACAAAAAAGAGAGCAAGTTAGAGAAGTTCATAATGCACCTGGTAGTGCAACGATGGTCATAACGGATATGGCGAACGATATGATGAAGGTAGATCTTGCGAAACCGTATGAATTTAAAATGAACGGACAAACGCAGTCTGTTCAATTAAATCAGCCAACTTCATTTTCTGTTTTTAATGATAGTGAATATCTCATTGTAAATGATCAAGATTTTGAGGAATACGCAAAGCTCGTACCAGATGAAGAAAAGACGAAATATTACGGTTATTATATAGAAGACTGGAAAAGTACAGAAGATCTTGTGTTAGATTTGAAAAAGGAAATTGCACCAGATAAGCAAGAGGAATTGCATAACTCAGTGCTCGCTTATAAAAATATAAGGGAATCAGGGGCAATTACAATGTTTATTGGTTTCTTCGTAGCTGTACTATTCTTCTTCTTTGCTTGTAGTATGACATACTTTAAATGGTTTAACGATAAAGAACAAGATCGTATTCAATTTAAATCGTTAAAGAGAATCGGTATGACAGATAAAGAAATTCGTAAAATTGCAATTCGACAAATGGGTGTTATCTTCTTTATCCCAATTGTCATCGGCGCTATTCATAGTGGATTTGCTCTTCATACGCTAGGGAAAATGCTTTATCTCGATTTATGGAAATCAGGTGCGATTGTAATTGGAGCATACATTGTAGCTTCTGCGATTTATTTTATAATCGCGCAAAGAGGATATTTGAAACACGTGCAAAGCTAGAGAAACCTCTAGCTTTTTGCCTATGTAGTAAGTTATAGGGGGACGATAGATGAACATTCGGCAACTAGCGCTGCAAAATATAAAAGGAAATTGGCGTAATTATAAAGTGTTTTTCTTAAGTAGTTGTTTTGCAATATTTGCGTCTTTTGCATACATGTCTGTCATTGTACATCCGTATATGCAAGAGACACTGTGGTATCAAAACGTACGCTGGGGGCTTATTATATGTAATGTTATAATTACTTCTTTTTTCGTCATATTTATTTTGTACTCTACTTCTATTTTCATAGAGGCACGTAAGAAAGAATTAGGGTTATATATGTTAATGGGAGCGACGAAGTCTAACGTAATAGGAGTGATTATGACCGAGCAAATATTGATCGGAGTATTTGCTAATATATTTGGTATTGGGCTTGGTATGATTTTTTTAAAGCTCTTCTTTATGGTGTTTAGTATGTTACTGGGACTTCCGAAAGAACTCCCTGTCATATTTGACGTGAGAGCGATTGGGGGAACGTTTATTGCGTATATGTTCGTGTTTGTTTTCTTATCATTTATAAGTGCTTTACGTATATGGAATATAAAAATCATTCGGTTATTGAAAGAATTTCGAGCAGATAAAAAAGAGAAGAAAACATCAATGTGGCTTTGTATATTTGGCTTTATTTGTTTAGGTATAGGATATGCGTTAGCGTTACAAGCGACGATACTAACGATAGCGTTCTATTTTTTCCCTGTGTCTATACTTGTCTTTTTCGGAACGTATTTTTCTTTTACACACGGCACTGCTCAAATATTAGAAATAATAAAACGAAATAAAAAGATTATGTATACATATCCGTACTTATTTATAGTGAATCAATTGTCACATCGAATGAAGGAAAATGGTCGCTTTTTCTTTCTGATGTCTATGGCAACGACGTTTGTAGTTACAGCAACAGGTACGGTGTTCTTATATTTTTCTGGTATGCAAGATATGTGGCGTGGTGGGGGCGTGCACTCATTTTCTTACATAGAAAAAGGTGCTTCTTCTCATGAAGTCTTTGCGGAGGGAACGGTTGAACAATTATTGCACCAATATGGATATGATGATTTTCAATTTATGAGTTTTGTTGGAGTGTATGCATCTTTTCAGACCAATAAGGGGGAAACAGAAGTAGCGCCACTCATTAAACAAAGTGAATACAATCGAGAGGCAAGAAAACAAAAACAGAAAACGTATCATCCTAAAAAAGGTACAGTGACACTCGTTTATTATAATAAATACAATAATTCGAATGTATATAATCAAAAAGAGATTCAATTGCAAGTAATGAATCGACCATATCAATTCGTATTTAACGGTCAGAAAGAAGGGGTTCAATTTAACCATCATCCTTCGTACATTAATGGTCTGTTCTTCGTTATGAATGATGAAGATTTTGACAGAATAGCAAATAAGGTTCCGGATTCTGAAAAAATGATGTATAGAGGATACACATTACCAAATATCGAAAATACGAAAAAATTAAATGAAGCTTTACGGAAACATATAAAACAAGATGATAATAACGCATTTCGAAGTAATATGGAGTTATATGTGAATATGAAAGAGTTCGGCGATATTACTCTATTTGTAGGCTCATTCATTAGTATATTATTCTTTCTTACTTCATGTAGTATCGTATATTTTAAATGGTTTCATAATATTTCATCAGATAGAAAGCAGTACGAAGCGCTATCTAAGCTTGGAATGACGAAAGAAGAAGTGTGGAAGATTTCTCGCTGGCAATTGTGTATGCTATTTTTTGCACCAATTATAGTAGGGAGTATGCATAGTGCAGTTGCGTTATATACGTTTCATAAAACGATTTTTATGGATGGTTCATTAAGAAAAGTAGCTTTGTTTATTCTATTTTATATCGCCGCATGCATCATGTATTTCTTTTTCGCTCAAAGAGAATATAAGAAACATTTAGACTAGTAAATGCTAGTCTTTTTTTAATATTCGAAGTTTACATAGAAGAATATAAAAAAGTATGGTATAACAGTAAGAAAACGAAAAAGGGGGGAAAAGACGATGATTCGAGTAGGATATTTAGGACCAGAAGCAACATTTACAAATATGGCGGTGAGTCGTTTTTTTCCGGAAGCAGAGCATGTACCGTATCGAACGATTCCAGACTGTATTGATGCAGCTGCAAATGGAAATGTAGATTATGCAGTGGTACCACTAGAAAATGCCATAGAAGGTTCAGTGAATATAACGGTTGATTATCTTGTACATGAGCAACCACTTTCTATTGTAGGAGAAATTACAGTGCCAATTCAGCAACATTTACTTGTACATCCGCAGTATGCAGAAGTGTGGGAAGAAGTATATGCAGTGCATTCTCATCCGCATGCTATTGCACAATGTCATAAGTTTTTAAATGAAGAATTAAAAGGGGTAACTGCCCGAGATATGACATCAACAAGTGCTGCAGCGCAATATGTGAAAGAACATCCTGAAGAAAAAATTGCGGCTATTGCAAATGAAGCGGCTGCAGAAAAATACGGATTAACGATTGTAAGAAGTGGTATTCATACGCATAAAAACAATCATACACGTTTCCTCGTTCTGCATAAGAAAAAGAAAGCAATACTCTCAAATAACGGAGAAAACCGCGGAGAGAAAACGACGCTTATGATAACGTTACCTGCAGATTATGCAGGGGCACTATATCAAGTGTTATCGGCTTTCGCATGGAGAAAATTAAACTTATCTAAAATCGAATCGCGCCCGATGAAAACAGGACTTGGAAATTACTTTTTCTTAATCGATGTCGATAAAGCATACGATGACGTATTATTGCCAGGCGTAACGATGGAACTTGAAGCACTTGGTTTTTCTGTTACGGTGCTGGGGAGTTATTCTTCTTATTGGTTATAAGGGGGAGTTAGGTTATACCGTGTGATAGATAAATAAAATCCCACCTATAAATGGTGGGATTCTTTATTTTAACTTCGCGAGACGATCTTCTAATTGACCACGCCAAACGTCAGCTAGTTCTGGAACAGCAAGAATTTTTTCGATGCCATCTCTATCTTTTCTATTATGAAAATAAATTTCGTTAGAGAACAAGACAGAAACATTGCTCGGTTGACGCTCTAGTAATGTGATTTTTGAATCTTTACGTACAGTACCTTCCTGAAGAACGCGGCATAGGTAGCCAGTAAATCCAGTTGCTACAATGCGCGGCAGTATGCCAGGAATGCCGAGGCGTTTTGAAATCGTGCTACAAGGTACTCTTGCTTGTGTCACCTGAATGATTGCTTCACCCAATTTGTATGTATCTCCGATGCAAACATCACGCTCTAACATATTTGTTACAGTAATGTTTTCGCCAAATGCAGAAGCTGGGAGTGTTGTTTGAAATTCCTCTTCCCATAGTGCGTAATGCTCGTGTGGATACACGCAAACGGCGCGATCAGGTCCACCATGGTGTTTTAAATCTGCTACATCATCACCAAGGAAGCCATCTTTTGATAGGAAAGCTTCTTCGGTAAGTTCTTTACATATACCGGTAATCATTTCTTTATCTTCGCTATATTTCATTTGTTTCGGTTTGCCAATGCTAAAGTGAACGAGTTCAATTCCCATATGAAATCTCCTTTACAATTGATTACAATATTATATCATTTTAAAAAATAAAATCGCAGAATATGGTGGATTTTTCTGAAAGAAAAGAAAAATGAAGTTGAGGCACTGCCAAAACAATATGGATTTCATGCAATAAGATAAGGGGGGTTAAATGTTAAAAGAACCCAATTCCCATATTAAAATAGGGAAATTGGGTTCTTGTTTATTACTAGATGAAATGGACTTGCTATAAAAAATCTATACACGAAAGGGTGTCGAGCTAATATTTGTTTTTCTTGATATTTTTATTTATATAAATAGGTTTATTTTGTAACTTTATAAATAAATTCTACAATAGCGTCATGCATTTGATCTAATGCAGGTTGTTCCACTGGATAATGCCCCCCATTTTCTAACATGACTATTTTTACATCTACTTTTTTTATTTTGTTTAGGAATGGAGTGCTTAAATGTAATGGTGTCCATTTATCTTGCTCAGGTTGTGTTAAAAGAATAGGACATATATCAAAATCCTCTGGTTCCATTGCAGGCTGGTAATTACCATAACTGTCTAAGAATCTCATGCTTGCTTTATTCGCAGCAGATGTCTTATCACGATTAAATATTTCCATTACTTTTTCATTATTACATAAGGCACTCATTTTAGAAGCTGTACTCATTTTCATCTTAAAGTTTTCAAGTCCTATGTTACATGCAATGCCTGCCATAGGTATTCCAACACGACTCATAACGAGATTTTTAGCTGTTTCGTCACGAACTTGTTGATTTTTTTGATCTAGGAATGTCATACCAATGATTCCTTTAACTTTCTTATTTTTTGCAGCAACGTGGTAAGTTTCCATCCCACCTGCACTTAAGCCGTACAGTACAATAGGTCTATCATCACGTTTTTGTTCATAGTCGATATAATCACATGCTAAATCGACCCAATCATCATACTTTACTACGGATCCTTCTTTTACTTTTGTAACGCCATAAGTAGGCATGTCAATAGCGATTGTTTCAAAGCCATCTTTTGAAAGTGGACCACCTAAAATCATCGACATCTGTCTACCGTTCGTACCTACTCCATGTAATAAAATAACTTTAACAGGAGCCTTTTCATTCCGAAAACAATCTAAATGTACCTCATGTCCTTTCCAATTCCACCATTCTTCTGTTGGATGATAATTATCTGTAAAGTGATATTTTTTAGGTAAATAGGCTTGTATTTCACGCCATTCGTTTTGTTTACTGTATGTCATTTCGTTTCCTCCTTATCATGTTAAAAATAATTTTCGAAAGTCACTAAGTTCGAACGTTCGAACATCCGAACGTTTCGTAAGTAAAATATTATTTGACTCTTTTATTTTTGTCAATAAATACTTTCTGATTCACTTTGTAAAAAAAGTAGCATTGTAAAATACTACTTTTATTCTTGTGCATATTATTTTGTTAATTACTTCTTTAATTGGTTATCGGTTTCTAATGATTCAATTAGTTGTTTTAATAATACAATGGAGTTGTCAAGAGAAAGAGCATAATACCTTTCCGTAGCACGTTTTTGAACAGTAACGAGATTTGCGTTTAAAAGATGCTTTAAGTGGTGTGAAATAGCTGGTCTAGATAAAGAAAGTCGGTCTACTATCTGATTTACAGACATTTCTCCTTCATCATACAGTAACACCAATATGTCTTGACGATTTAAATCCTGCAGAATTGAAAAAATAGGGGTACATTCTCTTAATATGCTTATTGTTTTTTTGCTCATGATACCTCTCCCTGTTTAATTGTTCGAACGTTTAGATGTTTATTTAGTATAAAACTTTACTAATGTTTCTGTCAAAGCCCCTTTACTCTCCTATTTAGAGATATTTCCAGCGCGTATGTCTTCATGCAACTTTTGGAATTGTAATTACATATATTCCTTACTTGTCGTTACTATAACCCTCTTTTACAAAACAACTTAACATTGCTTAACAAATGATTATTTCAGTAATGTTTGTTAAAGCATCGTATCACAAATACTTTTAATTTGTATATGTTGAGCCAATGAACCTTATTTCAATGGTCTCCATTTTCTTTCCCAATGATTATTCGTGAAATATTTATGATAAGATTTGAATGGTTTAATTGATTGAACGAAAGGAGATGCAGTGGATGAAGAATGTAGAAAAGTTAATTAAATTAACAGACGATTTTAAGGCATGTCAAACTGTCTTAACAGCAATTGGGGATTCTACACGACAATCAATTATTATTACCCTTATTGCAGCAGGCTGTGAAGATGGAATGAGAGTAGGCGAAATCACACGTAAAACACATTTATCACGTCCTGCAGTTTCCCATCATATAAAAGTGCTGAAAGATGCAAAGGTTGTCAATGTAAGACGTGTTGCGACGATGAATTTCTATTACATTGACCCTGAAAATAATAATTTAAAAATGGTAAAGAATTTACTTCAAAATATGGATGATTACATTGCTGAGCATTGGGAGCCATCAAATAAAGTGAAACTTTAATTAGTGGGGGGGTTCTTCATCCCCACTGATTATCAGCCCTCACCAATCGGACTTTAATGGGCAACCCGTCCCCTCACCTAACTTCTTTGTTTTCGCTGAATTTTGAGGTGGGGGTCTTACTGCCCATTAAAGCGGGATAAATAAAGAAAGGATACAAAAAATGAAAAAGACTCTTTTAAATACGCCGATGAATAGATCAACTAAATTCACTGTGAAAAACCGTTTTTATAAAGCTGCGATGAGTGAAACAATGGCTACAAAAAACAATAATCCAACGGAAGAGCTAGTAAAGCTATACGGTCGTTGGGCGCAAGGCGGGGCTGGTTTACTTATGACTGGCAATGTCATGATTGATCGTGAGGCACTTGGCGAACCGGGAAATGTCGTTATTGAAGATGAGCGTGATTTAGATATCTTAAAAAGATGGGCAAAATCTGGTACGCAAAATGGTACGCAGCTTTGGATGCAAATAAATCATCCTGGTAAACAATCCCCGAAAACATTATCTAAAAATCCAGTTGCGCCAAGCGCCATTCCACTTACGGGTGATATTAAAGATTTCTTTAATAAACCAAGAGAATTAACATCAGGTGAAATTTGGCAGTTAATTAAACGATTTGGCAATGCCGCTCGTATTGCAAAAAAGGCTGGTTTTACTGGTGTTCAAATCCATGCCGCTCATGGTTATTTAATTAATCAATTTTTATCACCTCACCATAATCAGCGTCAAGATGAATGGGGTGGAGATTTAAATGGGCGTATGAAATTTTTAATTGAAACATATTATGAAATTCGTAAACAAGTCGGTGAGGAATTTCCAATTGGATTAAAACTAAATTCTGCCGACTTTCAGCGCGGCGGTTTCACTGAGGAAGAATCGATGAAAGTACTAAAAAAAATGGACGATTTGGGTATGGATTTAATTGAAATTTCTGGTGGGAACTATGAAAATCCTAAGATGTTTGACGGGGTACGCGAAAGTACGAAAAAACGTGAGGCGTATTTTTTAGATTATGCTCAAAAGGCTCGAACACTCGTACAAGCGGTGTTGATCGTAACAGGTGGTTTCCGTTCCGAAGAAGGCATGAATGAGGCAATTGAAAGTGGAGCTGTAGACATGGTTGGTGTCGGAAAGCTATTTGCATTAAACCCTGATTTTCCGAATCAGATTATTCATGGCAATTATCACACAGTTACGATCAAGCCAATTCGAACAGGTTTGAAAAGACTAGATAAAAAAATATCTTCTATGTTAGAGCTTACTTGGTATGAACATCAATTCAAATTGATGGGAAAAGGAAAAGAACCAAACCCTAATTATAGTGTATGGAAAACGGTATTCCAAATGATAAGCGAAAATGGGTTGAATGCATTCCAAAAGAGACGTGCATAAATAAAATATAGAGAATTTATTATTTTGTTGTTTTAAAATATATCTAAAGATGTTTTTCATAGAAGGAAGAATAACGGATGAAATCAACGTCCTTTGTCTTATTTGAGTTATTAAATTTCAAAAAAATATTGTTGTTTGATATTACGTTATTTTTTAAAAATTAAAGAAACGGCGTTATATTAAAGTAAATTGTTTCTTAGATGCATATGGTGATAAAGGTCATAAAAAATAGGTGTATCAACTAAAGTGTTGATACACCTTAAAACTGTTTTTTTAAACAACATAAGTTGTCGTTTAATATATCTCTAATTGCTATTAATAAACGAGAAATCCTGCTTTATCTAGTGCCTCGCAAGCTGCATCTAACTTTTCTTTTGAATCTGCTTCAATTGTATGTAAGTGAATACCATCCGTTAGTTGCGAAAGATAGGAAGCATTTGTGTTTTCGATTTTTTGTAAATATTGCTCTACATCAAAGCGATTGCTTACCATGATGGATGCTGTTAAGTCACCGTATACAGGATGCTCAACCTTTACATCTTTAATCGTGATGCCGTGGTCAACAAGCATTGTAAGTTCTTGACGTACTTCTGCTGGTTTATGTTGGCATACAATTACGCGTTCGAAAGCTTGTTGTTTCTCTTGTGGTTTTAAATATAAATAGCCTTGAGCAGTCGCAATGATCGGTTCGTTTCGTGCTTTAAGCAAGGAAATATCTTGCACGATAACTTGTCTACTTACATTCGTTTTTTTCGATAGCTCATTCCCGGATAACGGTTCATTTGCAGCGAGAAGCCACTGAAGGATAAGCTGTCGTCTTTCTTCACCTAAAATCTTTTTTTGTTCATTTTGTTTCATTATGATTTAACACCTCTATAAAATTGATTTCCAATTGTGTGTAGTGCATGAATAGTAGTATCAATTTGATCTTTCGTTGTTTGGTGTCCGAAAGAGAAGCGGACATATTGTTTTGCCTCTTCATACGTTTTTCCAATTGCAAGCATTGTTTTCGAAGGTTCTTGTTTACCGACTTGGCAAGCACTTCCGGTAGAAATGGCAATACCGCGGCGATTACATTCTAGCATTGTATATTGACCTTCTATTCCTTTTATTGTAACCCCAATAATATGTGGTAAACAAGAAGTAGAATGACCTTCTACTTTAATTTTTAGCGGAAGTGTTCGTATTTGCTCTAAAAAGTAAGAGCGTAACTCTTTAAAACGTAAACTTTCTTCTTGTTGATTTTTCAATATATTCTCAGCAGCTGTTAAAAAAGCTGCGATGCCAGGAACGTTCACTGTACCTGGACGAAATCCTTTTTCGTGAGAAGTCCCCGGAAATATTTGTGTCCAGCGAACTTGCGGATTTATATAGCAAGCGCCGACACCTTTTGGTCCGTATATTTTATGTGCTGAAACAGAAAGACTATCAATCCCCATCTCAAAAACATGGATAGGAAGTTTACCAAATGTTTGTACACAATCTGAATGAAATAAAACGTTATATTTTTTTAAAAGTGCCCCGATCTCTGCGATATTTTGAACGGTTCCGATTTCAGAGTTTCCGTGCTGTATACTTGCTAGAATGGTATCTTCTGTAATAGCCGCTTCTAAATCTATTAAACGAATGAGTCCATTTTTATCAACAGGAATTTCAGTAATTGTATACCCTTTTGATTGTAAGGATTGAAAATAACTTCGAATGGACGCATGTTCCATAGGAGTCGTAATAATATGCTTCTTATTTTGGGCATTGAGAAGGGACTGAATCGCAAGGTAGTTCGATTCTGACCCACCGCTCGTGAAGAATACCCCTTGTTCCTTTCCACCAATCATTTCAGCAAATGTTTTTCTACAAACTTGTAATAAAGAAGAGGCCGTTCCTCCAATATCGTGTAAACTTTGTTCATTTCCGAAGTATTGCGATGCCGCTTTCATATATGTTTGTAATGCTTCCGCGCTCATAGGTGTAGTAGCTGCATAATCAAGATATATCATCATGTAAGTTCCTCTCTCTAGTAAGAGTTACATTTCTTTTATTTTTTTAAATGGTAGTGAAAATAAGAATTATAAAAAAACTCTTGTCATTATTTTAAAACTATGTAAATATAGGTGTCAAGACAGTTGAAAAGTGTAAAGTAGGAGGCAACAATTATGCCAAGTGCAGATGTCTTAATTATTGGAAGTGGCGTTGCGGCACTTCGTGTTGCAAAAGAGATTTGTCACGAAAAGAATGTGATTATTATCACAAAGGAAACGAATCGTAATAATAATACATATTTAGCGCAAGGTGGAATTGCCGCAGCCGTAGCTACATATGACAATCCAAATGATCATTTTGAAGATACGTTAGTAGCAGGATGTCATTATAACAATGAAGATGCGGTTCGTTATTTAGTTGAAGAAGGACCGAAAGAAATGAATCATCTCATTGAAAATGGAATGAAATTTGATGGTGATGAAACGGGCCCTCACCTTGGAAAAGAAGGTGCACATCGGAAGCGTCGTATTTTACATGCAGGTGGCGATGCAACAGGAAAGAATTTATTAGAGCATTTCATTCAAGAAGTAGCACCGCACGTTACGGTAGTGGAACAGGAAATGGTGCTTGATTTTATTATAGAAAATGAAAAATGTGTTGGAGTTTTAACGCGAGATAGTGAAGGGAAGTTGAAGCGTTATGATGCAGATTATACTGTGCTAGCCTCAGGCGGGGTTGGTGGTTTATACGCCTTTACTTCTAATGATAAAACAATTACGGGTGATGGACTTGCGATGGTATACCGCGCAGGCGGAGAGCTCGTAGATTTAGAGTTTGTACAATTTCATCCAACAATGTTATATGCGTGCGGGCGATGCTGTGGCCTCGTCTCTGAAGCTGTCCGCGGTGAAGGAGCTGTCCTTATAAACGGAAAAGGGCAGCGTTTTATGATGGATATACATCCAGATCATGATCTCGCACCGCGTGATGTAGTGGCAAGAGCGATTCATGAACAGCTTTTGGCGGGTGAAAAAGTGTATTTGAATATCGAGTCTATCCAAAATTTTGAAGAACGTTTTCCGACTGTATCATCATTGTGTAAAAAGAATGGTGTTCATATAAATGAAAAACGCATTCCGGTCGTACCGGGTGCTCATTTCCATATGGGCGGCGTGAAAACAAACTGTGATGGAGAGACGTCCATTCCACATTTATATGCGGTTGGTGAAGTAGCTTGTAACGGTGTTCATGGAGCAAATAGATTAGCGAGTAATTCATTATTAGAAGGTCTTGTGTTTGGAAAAAGAATAGGACAGCATCTTTTAACGAAAGCGACAAAAGACAGATTGAACAACTTTGCTGAGAAGGAAAAGAAGTTTATCGTTCTGAATCATTTGCCGGCGAAAGAAGAAATACAAGAATGTATGATGAAATACGTTGGGATTGTGCGAACAGAACAAAGTTTATCTTATGCAAAGAGATGGCTTAGTAAGTACGGTGTTCGAAATATGATATTGCAACATGATGCTCTTACAAATGAAGAGATAACGATTATGAATATGTTAACAGTTTGTGAGCTTATCGTCGTATCAGCTTTGCAAAGAGAAGAAAGCATTGGTGGCCATTATCGAAGTGATTATCCACATAGAAATAGCGTGAAAAAAGAGATCATTCGGGTGAAAAGAAAACTACAACTTGTGTAATGAGAGGAAGAGGGGCTTTATGAATACGATAAAGGTTAAAGAAGCATTGAATCGATTTTTTCTAGAAGATATAGGAGAAAGAGATGTAACATCTCAGCTTATTTTTCCAGACAATTTACTTTCAAAAGGAACGTTTCTTGCAAAGGATACAGGGGTCTTTGCGGGATGTTTAGTCATTGAAGAAGGGTTTAAATTAATTGATGAGAGAATTGAAGTGGAGCTTCATAAAAAAGATGGAGATCTTGTAGAAAAAGGCGAAATAATTGCAACTGTCCAAGGACCAATCGCATCGTTATTAACGGCAGAGCGCGTTATATTAAACGTTATCCAGCGTATGAGCGGGATAGCGACAATGACATACGAGGCTGTTCGTGCCTTAGATAGTAGCCATACACGTATTTGTGATACGCGAAAAACGATGCCAGGGCTACGTATGTTTGATAAGTATGCAGTCGTGTGCGGAGGCGGATTTAATCACCGTTTCGGCCTATATGACGGTGTCATGATCAAAGATAATCATATTGCTTTTGCTGGTTCTATTACGAAAGCTGTTACATCAGTGAAAGAAAGGTTAGGACATATGGTGAAAGTAGAAGTGGAAACAGAAACAGAGGAGCAAGTGAGAGAAGCTGTAGCTGCTGGTGCAGATATTATTATGTTTGATAACCGTACGCCAGATGAGATTCGGGAGTTTTCAAAGATTGTACCAAGTGCCATCGTTACGGAAGCATCAGGAGGCATTACAATTGAAGATTTATCGAAATACGGAAAAACAGGGGTAGATTATATTTCACTTGGAGCATTAACACATTCAGTGAAAGCACTTGATATTAGTTTCAATATTGAGGCGTAAGGAAAGTGGCTTAGAGGGGGAGAAAGGAATATGAGTATTTTAGAAAAATTACAACCGATTGAAACGATGTTACCAGAGCGTTATTACACGATGTCAACAGAAGATATGGAAAAGCGGGTTCGTGAAATTAAAGAAAAAATGGGGGAAACACTATTTATTCCAGGCCATCATTACCAAAAAGATGAAGTGGTACAATTTTCTGATGCAGCAGGAGATTCACTTCAGCTTGCGCAAGTTGCAGCGAGCAATAAAGAGGCGAAATATATTGTATTTTGCGGTGTACACTTTATGGCAGAAACAGCAGATATGTTAACGACAGATGATCAAATCGTTATTTTGCCAGATATGCGTGCAGGGTGTTCGATGGCAGATATGGCAGATATCGAACAAACAGAAAGAGCGTGGAAAGAGCTCACAAAATTATTTGGAGATACAATGATTCCGTTAACATATGTAAACTCTACGGCTGCAATTAAAGCGTTTTGCGGTCGTAATGGCGGAGCGACAGTAACTTCTTCTAATGCAAAACAAATGGTATCTTGGGCGTTTACACAAAAAGAGCGTCTCGTCTTTTTACCGGACCAACATTTAGGAAGAAATACAACGTACGACTTAGGTATCCCGTTAGATAAAATGGCAGTATGGGATCCGTATACAGATTCATTAGAGTACGAGGGAGATATAGAAGAAATTCAAGTGATTTTATGGAAAGGACATTGTTCTGTTCATCAAAATTTTACAGTGAAAAACATTGAGAACGTACGGAAAAATCAGCCGGACATGAACATTATTGTACATCCAGAATGTTGCTACGAAGTTGTAGCTGCTTCGGATTATGCAGGTTCAACGAAATACATTATTGATATGATTGAAGCGGCTCCATCCGGAAGTAAATGGGCGATTGGTACAGAAATGAATTTAGTGAACCGAATTATTCAACAACATCCAGATAAAGAAATTGTTTCACTTAATCCGTTTATGTGTCCGTGTTTAACGATGAACCGAATTGACCTACCGCACTTATTATGGGCACTTGAAACGATAGAAAAAGGAGAAGAAATTAACGTTATTAGCGTAGATAAACAAGTGACTGAAGAGGCAGTTCTTGCATTAAATCGTATGTTAGAGCGTGTGTAAAGCAGCGGATTCCCGTTGCTTTTTTTCGTACATATAATCATAACGAGAACAAAATGGGCATACATTGTTTTGAAGAAATCATTGCGATTATCTTATACTTATTCCGCTTCTAATGATATTGAAAATCGAAGAAGTGATACAAGTGAAAAGAGGTTAACGTTATTTAGAAAGGGTTACTTCATGAGATTTGTTACTTATAGATAAGTTATACAGGAGGGGGAAAATTTGAAAATTCATATCGTGCAAAAAGGGGATACCCTTTGGAAAATTGCGAAAAAGTACGGAGTGGATTTTGATACGTTGAAAAAAACAAATACACAACTTAGCAATCCAGATTTAATTATGCCAGGTATGAAAATTAAAGTACCATCAAACAGTGTACACGTAAAACAGCATGCTGGAGCAGGTTCAGCACCTCCAAAACAATACGTAAAAGAAGTGCAACAAAAAGAATTTGCAGCAACGCCAACGCCGCTTGGAATAGAAGACGAGGAAGAAGTTACGTATCAATCAGCACCAATTACGCAGCAGCCTGCTATGCAACAAACACAAAAAGAAGTGCAAGT